>CAXTDO010000653.1:0-4146 GCA_964242315.1 uncultured Flavihumibacter sp. | reverse complement strand
CTTTTGTGCACGTCGTAATGATACAATCCGCCGTCTGTGCCTGCAAGGATATCGCCATTTTTGTCGGTGTATAGCGTATATACCCGGTTATCGGAGTTATATGCCGTTTGTTTACCATACTTGTCAAGATTTATAAAATTACCTGATGCATTCTCAAAATATCCAAAGCATCCGCGCGTACCTCCAACCCAAACATTTTGCATGCAATCTATAGCAAGTGCCGTGATAACATTGGATGGTAATGAATTTTTGTTTGCAGGTTCATTATAAAAATGATCGTACTTTTTTTTAAACGGATCATAACAAAAAACTCCGTTGCGTAACGTAGCGATCCAGATTTTTCCATTTTTATCTTCACTGAAAACAGTGTATAAATTTGATCTTGAACCATACATGTATGTGGCAGGCTGAGGTAAAGAAATAAGCCGTTTTCTCTGCAGATCATATCGGTAAATATAATCGCGGGTAAGCAGCCAGATAAAGCCGCGACGGTCTTCTATCATATCTTTCACCACAAGCGAATTTTCTTCAGTTGGAATTACTTCAAAAGAAACTGTATAGGTTTCGCCGGTCTGTTTGTTTGTTATATGCAAGCCGTCTGCATAGGAAGTTCCTATTAGCAAATATTTTCCTGACCTGTCTTCAAGCATACTATTAATGCCGAAATACGCACCGTTATCACTTCTGTTTACTTTAAGAGGTATGTGAATAAACTTTTTTTCCGTTTGTTTAATTTTGAGCAATCCATCGGCGCACGATAGCCAAAGGTTGTTCTGCTTGTCTGGCATCATACAAGAACTGACTACGGCAGGGATTCCTGAGTTCCTGCTGCTGTCTCCTAAAAATATAAACTGTCGCGTTGTTTTGTTAAAAATTCCCAGGCCTTTATCAGAACTTGAAACCCATATCTCATTTTCACTTTTAGGCTTTATGTCGGAAATGATATTATTAGTGGCGATATTCTTATGCCTTATGCTAAACTTATAATTAAACCATTGTTTCGTTGTAAAATTGAAGTGGCTTAAACCACCAGCCCATGAGCCCATCCACAAGCCATTTTTATCACGAAGAATACTGTTAAACAAGTCATCTCTTACTGTATTCCTTACTTTATTAACCGGAAGATTTTTGAGCAACGGTTTTGCTCTTACAGGCAGCATCTGAGCGGTGACTGCATTAAACCGGTATAGGCCGTCATGTGTGGCAAGCCAGTATATATTTTGACCTTCTTCGTATATTGCGTATACGTTATTATAGGCTCCTCTAAGCTCTTTAGAATAAAAAGTATTAGTGTCGGCAATAATATCATATTGAGAGAATTTGCCTGTAGCCCTGTTAAGTTTTATTAACCCTTTTTGGCCTACTCCTGCCCAAATATTATTTTCTTTATCGGCAGCAAGCATAGTAATGGGTCTCGCCAAAGGCGTTGAAGGATCTATGTTTCTAAGATCGTAGTTGCGAAAAATTCCTGTCGCAGGATCATAACAGCTAATGCCATCTTTAATTAAGCCTATCCATATTTTTCCATCCCTGTCTTCGGCGAGTTTCAAAACAAAGTTCCCGGGCAGACAATTTTTTTCTCCGCCAATTTTTCTAAAGGTTTGAAAATTGTAACCGTCATACCTGCATAAGCCGTCGGCAGTGCCAAACCACAAATATCCCCTCGAATCCTGGAGCATTGCATTAATTACATTACTTTCTAACCCGGTCGTTTCATCGTAATGAGTAATGCGAAATTCTGTTTGCTGACCTTGTGCTGCAGCAGCAAAAAATGCTGCAAGCAAAAAAATGATCGTATGTTTTATGGAGCGTAACATATAACGAATAACCGTTAAATTAATAAAACATCACAGGTTGTAAAAGCATAAAAATTGAAGTGTGTAAAAAATGAAATGAAACCACAGGAAATAGCTTCGAAACGAATGTTTCACTTCATAGTTTTCTCATTCTTATAATAACTTTTACTAACTGTGGCACTGATAAGAATGCTGTTTTTCCGGTAGCGAAGACCCTTTTATCCCGATCTGTTGCAAAATTGCGACGCTTATTATAGCTCATCTAAACTGCCGGGGTTTGTTCACAGGTCATATGTTTTTTCTCTTGTGGCACTGATCATCAGGTCTGCCAGCATGGTGTAACATGCAGTCCAGGCATCTTTTGTTTTTTCGTTCCAGCCATTTCCAAGTCCGCATTCGATGGTCCATAGTAACGCCTCGCCAACCAGCTTATAATGTTCATCTTTTACTCCATAACCTTTATGGCGCAAGGCCATCGCTTTAATGTCTTCTGTAATAACTTGCGGATTACCAAGCCGTAAAATAATAAAGTTTAGCATCATAATCAGTTTCCTGTGTTGCTGTTCCATTGAGGACGGAAACATCTTTTTTAGTTTCGGATTGTCAATAAACAGTTTTGAATAAAAAAAATCTCCGATGCTTTCGGCGTCAATTTTCTGAAATGCCTTCCAGCTATCTTTTACGAGCCTTATCTGTTCTCCTGTCATAAATTTTTAATTGTTTCAATGCTACCATTCTATAAATACTCTTAAATCAAAGGGATATAAGCGTTTGACAGCATAAAATTGACAGGATTTTTTATTGAAAAAAAATAATAATAACCAAGTGTGTAATATTTGGTTTGAAGTGAAACTACAGACAAACCGGTTAAAAAATTTAAAAATTGAGAAGGTGTTTGGTGATTACCTGTTGGATGAATATGACAGTCAAAATTCTCCCAGACTCCTCATTATAGCACAGACAGCTTAGAACAGGAGATGCTGAAAAATTGGAACGTTTAGAAGGGTGATTTTTTTTAACCGCAGAGGGCACGGAGGGAGGAAACGCAGAGGGCGCAGAGGGTTTCCTAACTCTGTGCCCTCTGCGGTTAAAACTCTTCGAATGGCTGAGCGATAATATCCTGAAAATAAAAAAGCAACAGCAAATATGTTGCTGTTGCTTTGTTCCGTGGTTCACCTTCGAGTCTTAATCCGGTCTTATGTTGTTATATTAGTTGTTATCAATCCGGATCCCCTCACCGAACTTTGCTCCAAGTTGAATAAGGCGACTGAGATCGTTTGCATTGCGCCATGTTTCCTCTATCTTTCCATCTGTAATTTTGTGAATAAACATCGCTGTGAACTTTTGTGTTATGCCGGCAGCATTTAATCCGAAAAAATTATCCTGCTCGCAAATATTAGTTGCCCGGGTAACTACTTTGTCTCCTTCAGCGATAACGTCTTCAATGGTCCATTTTTGTTTTACGGTACTCAGGTGAATAAACAATGTCCGGATACCTTCCTGGCCTTCAGGAAGATTTGGTGGCCCGCCATGCATCCTCCAGTTTGGCGTTATCATTTCACACATTTTTTCCAGGTTTCCGTCACTTACACAATGAAGGAATTGCACGGCAATTTTTTTATTTTGTTCTACATCATAAGTTGCTTGCACACTAATAAAATTTAAGAAGTTATAATTTTATTGAAATTTATTTGTTATTTTATCTTCCCGGTGAATTATTGAAGTTTTATTTAACAGCACAGAGATTGTTTTTAAAATTCTGTGCTGTTTTTTCGGAATTGTTTATTGCTGAAGAGTACGACGCATCAAATGATGCTGAAAGAAACAAATGCCGGCAATAAAATTCCCCGTCAAAAAATCATTGTAGCGCAACTGGTTCACTGTACAGAAAGTCGTCCATCACAACCAGATCTTTTGTTCCTCCGTTGCTTACGTCTTTTATACCTGCGCCAAGGATACCGTTGCCGCTTGTAATTTTAACGCTGGTGACCTTTGCATTAGCGAAACGAACGCCAAGAAATGAGAAGTTACCGCTGGCAGGATGCAAAGGCACTTTGAAAACCCCAAGGCTTGTGCTGCCACTGAAGTACTCGACAAATGTAGAGTTGTCGCTGTCAACATCGGAAAATATCACTCCGAAACCTTTCACAAACGCATCGGTGGATGTGCCAGGCACTTTGAAGGTGGCGCTGCTGACATTGTTGCCTATATAGGCGAACAATCTCTTTTTACTGAATGCCTCGAACTGTACTGCATAAGATGGCTCTATATCTGCAAAATCGGTGCTGCCTACCCTGAAGCTTGTTCCGGTATTTGACACTACAAGACCTCTTTTGCGACCCGGCGTATC
>CAXTDO010000652.1:0-4147 GCA_964242315.1 uncultured Flavihumibacter sp. | reverse complement strand
CTCCGTGGACCTCCGTGCTACCTCGGCTTTTCCTCCGTGGTTAAAAAAACACTTATAAGATTAGCTACTGCAATTTAATGCGTAACTTCTGCATTTAAGGCCTGCTTTCTTTCCACCTTTCGTTGAACGTTTTGCAAGCAAATTTTAAGTCAGCATGATGAGCAGTCCAACCTTTAAATAAATTATTTACCATCCAGTTCTTGGTAGTGCTGTTTCCCTTGTTCATAAAGCTGCGGCTAAGACTGGCTTTACGCCATACCTTCCAGGCAATTCTTTCACCCCAGCCCGATAAGCCCGTTTCAACCGCTTCATTTCTGTTTTCAAGCAGCAGTTGGTGAAGGTTGATCTTAACTGCGCAGACTTCTGTGCAATTGCCACAAAGAGATGAAGCATTACTCAAATGCTTCCATTCGCCCATATCTTTTAAATGTGGAGTAATCACAGAACCTATCGGTCCGCTATAAGTAGTGCCATAGGCATGACCGCCAATATTCTTATATACCGGGCAGGCATTCAGGCAGGCGCCACAGCGTATGCAATACAGGCTTTCTCTTGTCTTAGGATTTGCAAGAATATTAGTACGGCCATTATCAAGAAGAATCACATACATTTCTTCCGGTCCGTCTGTTTCGGTAGCCTGTCGCGGGCCATTAATGATGGTATTATAAACCGTAACTTTCTGACCGGTACCAAAAGTTGAAAGCAGGGGCCAGAAAAGGCTGAGATCATTTATAGAACCAATAACTTTTTCTATTCCTACAATAACAATATGAGTTTTGGGCCAGGAGGCGCTCAGGCGCGCATTGCCTTCATTTTCACTGATGGCAATTCCGCCGATATCGGCAATTATAAAGTTGGCCCCTGTGATACCTATTTCAGCGTCGATATATTTGTGGCGAAGGTTTTCGCGGGCTATAGCCGTGAGTTGTTGCGGATTAAGATTTTTTGCAGTATGCAGCTTCTCATGAAACAGCCGGGCTATATCTTCCTTACTCTTGTGCATAGCCGGTGTTACAATATGATAGGGCGGCTCTTCATCCAATTGCTGGATGTATTCTCCCAGGTCTGTTTCAACACTCTCAATAGCATGTTTATGAAGAAAGTCATTCAGTTTGATTTCTTCGGTAACCATGCTTTTACTTTTCACTATGGACTTGCATTTCTTTTCAGTGCATATGTCAAGTATCTGTGAAAGGGCCTGATCAGTAGTCTCTGCCCATAGAACTTTACCTCCTCTTTTAGTGAAAGCCGCTTCAAATTCTTCCAGCCTTTCATCCAGGCTTTCAAGAGCACGCCATTTAATATTCTTGGCTCGTTCCCTGGCAAGGTGCAGGTTATCGAACTGCATTTTACCCATGGGTACGGACGCATCATACTTACCTATATTAAAATTTATTTTTCTCCGGTGTACAATATCACCCGCTTTTATCGTGCTTTTAGCGATGAATGATTTAGCAGCCTCTGTCATAATTGTTAATGGTTAGTTGTTAATGGTTAATGATTGTCAATTAACAATTAACAACTAACCATTAACAATTATAATTATTTTCTTCTTTCAAAAAATTGCGTTGCCACTTCGGCGAGCACATTGTAAAATTCCTCGCCATATTTGCGTATCAAAGGTTCTTTCAAAAAAACAAATACGGGCACTTTTAATTTTTTTCCTAATACGCAAGCCGGGCTGCATAAGCTTTCCCTTGGCTCGTAATTTACCAGTTCATTACTTCTTGTTTTCTTAATTCTTATCGGGAAAAGATGACAACTGATGGGTTTCTTCCAGTCTGTTTTGCCATCATTATAAGCCTGTTCAATTCCGCATTTGATAATACCCCTTTCATCATGAAATCCGTACGCGCACATTTTACCGTTGATTGTTGGCGTTACCCAGCCAAATTCCTGGTCGTATAAATATTTTCCTTTGCTTTCTATTTCCGCGATACCCACTTTTGTAAGGTAGGGTTTAACAACCTCATAAACGTTTTTCAGATAAGTTAATTCAGATTTTTCAAGTGGGGCTCCCGCGTCGCCGTCTTCACAACAGCCGCCTTTGCATTTATTAAGGTCGCAAACAAACTGTTCTTCAATTATTTCGTCACTCACCAATACTTTATCAATTGCTATCAAAGTTGTTTTTTTACAAAGCTAGTTATAAATAGCTTTCAGCTATCAGCTATCAGCTATCAGCAAACGTTTCCTGTTGAAAGCGGAAAGCTGTTATTTCCACCTGAAGGTATTTATCAGGTGATTCATATCCTGCTGCAAAAAATCATTCACTATGCCCAGGGAGTCTTCATTGGGGGTGGCATCAAAATAAAGCGCACCTCTTAGAAAATGCTTAACCGAATCTGTAAGTAAAAACTGGTTAGAGGTAGCGGTATTTCCGCCCAGCCTGAAATAAATACCTTCTACTCCATTTTGGGTTCGAAACACACTGTCTTCAATGGAAGACGCTTTGTAGGTATGCTTAAACGTAAGTTCATACGACCCTTTGATCAATCGCTCAAAAGTATTAACGCCTATGGAATCAATATAACCATCTTTTCTCTTCACTTTAAAAATGGTTTTACCACCAATGATGTTATAACTGATGTAAATTTTTCCACTAAAGCGCGGAAAATCTATATTAAGCCAGAAAGGATTTTCAGGCTTCTCCTCAAAGAAAGTAGTATCTCTTATAATAGTGGCATAAACCGGATACTCAAAAGAATATGGAAATTCCGGGTTATTGAATTTCTGATAAGCTCTTGGCGGAAAGTCGATCTTAAAATATCCCCGTGGCTTTGGGGAATAGTTGCTGTTACAACCTGAGAATAGTAAGGTTAATAGTAAGGCAGTAATTATTATATAGCTTGAAACATTTGAATCAGACATTTATGCGTTCGATTTCTTTGGAGATACTACAGGCTTGATCTCAATTTTTATTTTCTGGATGCGGTTCCTGGAGACTTCCAGAACTGTAAATTCAAAATCACCTGAAACGATCATATCATTTGGCTTGGGAAAACCACCGGCCAGCACCAGCAACATACCGCCAAGTGAATCGCTGTCGCCTCTTACTTTATCGAAAGTATCAACTGACAAGCCAAGCATTTTACAAACGTCATTGATCATCGTGCGGCCTTCAAAAACATAATGGGTTTCATCCAGCTTTTTATTGGGAGTTTCTTCATCATCAAATTCATCTTTTATTTCTCCTATAATTTCTTCCAGTATATCTTCCAGGGTCACTATTCCACTAGTGCCGCCAAACTCATCCACCACTACCGCAAAGTGAACTCGTTTGTTCTGAAATTCTGTGAGAAGATCCTCGATCAGTTTTTGCTCGTGAACAAAGTAAGGCGTTCTTAGTAAGTTATGCCAGTTAAAATCAGCAGGTTCATCAAGATGGGGGATCAGGTCCTTGGTTTGGACCATACCCATAATATCATCAAGGCTACCTTTATAAACCGGCAGTCTTGAATAATGTAGTTCTTCCATTTGTTTTATCAGCGCATCAAAAGAAATATTATAGTCTATCCCATGCACATCAAGTCTTGTGCGCATCACCTGCTTCACGGCGATGGTTCCGAAATTGACGATTCCTTTTAAAATATTTTTTTCTTCCTCACTGGCATCGTTGTTCGTACTGAGGTCTATAGCATGATCCAGTTCTTCCAGGCTGTAAGCAGACATTTTTTTGCCAAGAAAACGTTCTACCTGGTCAGACATTCCTACTAACCAGATACTGATCCTTCTAAACAGGTAATGAATGATCTCTACAATAAACGAAGAATTGTAAGCGAAGCGAAAATTGTTTTGAGTTGCCCATACTTTAGGCAACACTTCTCCGAAGAGCACCAGAAATACGGTAACAGTAATTACTTTTATAACAAACGTGAACAACCAGTAAGGTCTTGTATCCACCAGTAATTTTTCAATAAGAAAATTGGAAAGAATGATGATGGCAATGTTAACAAATGTATTGGCGATAAGAAGGGAAGCAAGCAATAATTTAGGTTCTTCAAGCAGGTTGACTATCCGCTTCCAGCTTGAGTCTTGCTTGGTTTTAAGGGTGTTGATATCCTTATAAGTAAGAGAGAAAAAAGCCACTTCCGAGCCTGAGACAAAAAAGGAAATCACCAAAAGAAAAATAATGATGATGCCTAAT
>CAXTDO010000651.1:0-4148 GCA_964242315.1 uncultured Flavihumibacter sp. | reverse complement strand
GGGGAATATCTTGCATTTAAACCGCGATATTGTTACCTGCCGCCACGCTTCGATATGCGAAATGGGAATATCCTCTTCAGATCCTGCAAAAACCGTGATAGGAATGTTGAGAGGAGTCGTAGGCACATATTCATAAAAATCCACAGCAGTAAAATCCGCCCTCATAATTGGCTCAAAAAAAGACAGTATTTCTTCATTACAGAATATTTCTTCGGGGCATCCGCCCATGCTTTTTACTTTTTCGATAAAAAGTGCCTTCGGCAATTTGTGCACATTGTTATCTTCGCCTTTGATCGAGGGGGCACGCCTGCCAGAAATAAACAAATGCGATGGATAATTATTGTTTTTCCGAACAATAAGCCTGGTAAGCAGATAACCCAGTAAGCCTCCCAGACTGTGCCCGAATATCACATAAGGCTCATGAAGAAGATGGCATATCTGCCAGTACAAATCATCTACCATTAAATGGATATCATATAATAGCGGCTCTTTATTCCTTGCACCCCGCCCAGGCAATTCTAGAGCAATCGCTTTTAAATTGTTGTCATTTGCCTTTTCCCATTCTATAAATGAATATTTACTTCCTCCGGCAAACGGTATGCAGAAGAGATTTATCTTCCGGCGAATTTCCTGTTCCCGACAGATCATATAGCTGAATTTGTGTAAATGATTTTGTTATTTAACAGTCAGTCCCAGTTGAGCAAAGCGCGAAAGCGTTCGATTTACCGCCTCATCGTCGTCCAGTTCACGGTGAAGAGAAGGCAGAACAGTGCCTGACCTGCCACAATTGTCTAATGCCTCCATAATAGGTTTCGAAAGAACAGGGTGGCTACTGATTTCCAGAAAAACGGGATAACTTCCACAATCAGACAGTATTTGTTTAATTGCAGACCAGAACATAACTGGTTTTCGAAGATTATCCGCCCAATAACCGACATCGAAAGACTGGTTCATCAGATCGCCAGTTACTGTTGAATAGAACGGGATTAAAGGTATCTCCGACCTGACGTCTGAAAGAACATTCCTGATCTCTGGCAAAAGGAAATCCATCTGGGAACTATGAGAGGCAACATCAACGTTTATCATATGGCAATCTACCCCCTTTGCACCCTGTCTTGCTACAATATCCTTTATAGAACCGGTAGCTCCGGATATGACCACTGATCGAGGACCATTTACGGAAGCCACTGAAACATCATCCGTCGAATCAATAACACCCTGAATTTCCGACGGGTCAAGCTCAACTACGGCCATGCATCCCATCCCCCTCATTAACTTTAAAAGCTTACTCCTGGTGCAGATAATTTTAACGCTATCTTCTAACGATAGACTTCCTGCGATATGTGCTGCAGCCACCTCGCCCATACTGTGACCTAAGACGCCGTCAACGGGTACCCCGTATCCCATCCACATATCGGCCAGCGCAACCTGTATAGAAAAAAGAACAGGCTGCAAAACATCAATTTGTAACATTTCGTTTTCTGTCCCTTCTAAAATGGTTTTAGTTAAAGACCAGGGAACAAAATCAGACAATACCGCCTCGCACGCCATCAGCTTCCGTTGGAATAATGACTCGGTTATTAGCAGTCGGCGTGCCATACCATACCATTGATGTCCCTGCCCGGAAAAAACAAAAAAAACTTTTGACTCCCGCCCATTTGAAACCGATTGCCCAATCGATTCGAAATAGCTATCCTTAAACACATCCCTCATATTTAGTATTTTGATTGGTGTATTAAAAGATCCGTAGATACTGTTCGCTATTCAATCAATCTGCTGGGCTAACCTTTTAGTAAAGACGATTCAACTACCTGAATATCCTCGGCTACCACCTTTCCATAGTTAAATTTAATAAGCCTGTCTGCACAATTATAAAACTCATCGTCATGCGTCACCGCGATAACGGTTTTACCCATTCCCTTCAACTTCGGCAAAAGGCTTTTGTAAAAATAATTTCTGAAATAAGGGTCTTGTTCGGCTGCAAATTCATCAAAGACCAGAATATCCCTCTCTTCGATCAACGCAGAAATCAATGCTACTCTTCTCCGTTGGCCTTGCGACAGGTTAAGCGTATCAAATTCTTTATTTTCTATTTTGATTTTATCTTCCAGTTTAACCATGCTTATATACTGCTCAAAGGATTGCCGCAGCTCATTTTCGTTGATGCCATATATGTATTTAAACAGATAAAAGTCAAAAAATACCGGCGAGAACATCTTAGAATAACCGCCTACCATATCTGAGTTCAGCACCGGTACGTTATTGCTTTTAAAGCATATACTTCCCGTGGTACTCTGATACAGCCCCAGGAGGAGCTTAGTAAATGTGGTTTTTCCTGAGCCATTTCCTCCGGTGATAAAGACGGTTTCGCCATTCGTAATACTCAGATAATCTATTTCAACGGAGAACTGGCGATTGTCGGAATTTTCATACTTAAAATATACATCTTTTACTTCTAAAGTATCCCATGCAATTCTTTCAGTGTGGGTATCATCTGAAACAGGATTTTCAATCTTACTTAACTTATCCGAGAGATCGTCTATACGCTGGATGGCAATATCGGCTTGCACAAGAACACTGTAAGAATTTATGATTGCAGTTATTGGATTCACAATATAATAAAGCACTAAAACGAATGAAACAAGCTTAGTTCCGGTGATATTGAATTGAGCTGAGAAAAACAACACGAGGGAACCAAATATAACAAACAAAAACAAGTCGCTGATGATGTGGGCGTTTACAAATTTGTCACCGCCTGCAAGCCTGTCGCGGCGGTTAGTTTCCAGAGACTGAACCAGATCTTTCGAGTAAAACTCCATCGCCTTTGCCCGGTTCATTTTTAATTCCTTGTAACCATTCAGCAAATCGCCTAAATGAAGCATAAACTTTTCGTAGCTGTTCCTGGCCTTTTCCCACAACACTGTGCCGTTTCGCACCTGGTACTTATAATTTATTGATCCTATTACTATTGCAACAAGCAAAAAAATAAATCCCTTCCATGAAATCATCAGGATGTAAGAAAGGCATACCAGCACTGAAAATATACTTGACAATGTAGTTACAAGGGTAGTAGACGTTTCACTAAGAAGGACTGTATCTTGTGTAAGTGTGCTATAGACAGATTCATTACCAAGTTTCTCAAAATCGTAGTATTTCGCATTAATTACCTTTTGAAGTATGTTGTTTCGAATTCTGAAAAGTACTGTATTACTCACTCTGAGCATAAGTGAAAGAAAGCTTTTCATAGAAATAACGAACACTATTAAAACACCCAGATATAGCAATGCCGACAGACCTCTGTTAGTTATGTTATTAACAAAATTGCTGACCATAATAAACAAAAGCGCATTGCTTGCACCAGCAAGCAGCACGAAAATAATGATTGCCACAAGCTTGATGGGAGTAATTTCTCTTACAAAAAATCGAATTAACCTCATAGAAGTAATATTTATATTTATAAAATGTTACCAGGTATTGAAAATCAATAGATGTCGCTTGATTTGCTGCACTTGTTTTAGAAAGAGGTTGTTAGTTGTTAGCCCCTTTCTTTGTGAATGGCACGAGTGATCATGCCCCTTTAATCCACTTGCTGAATGTTTTTTTGGAAGCACCTATCCGTAGTGCAAGCTCTTCAATTACGGGGTGCTGAAGTACGTCTTGCACTTTTGCAG
This sequence comes from uncultured Flavihumibacter sp., assembly GCA_964242315.1. Lineage (GTDB taxonomy): Bacteria > Bacteroidota > Bacteroidia > Chitinophagales > Chitinophagaceae > JADCRZ01. The sequence continues at coordinate 477 of CAXTDO010000651.1, read as the reverse complement.
TATAGCCTTTTCGTTTCAACTGGCTTACTAACAGTATAGCTTTAAAGGAGTCGCCGCCTAGATCGAAGAAATCATCTTTGATACTCACTCGTTTTTTGAACACATGAAGGTATGCATCGACAATGGCCTGCTCGGCATCGTTTCTTGGCACTATGTATTCCACTTCGTTATCCAACAGGTTTAATTCAGGATTAGGAAGATTAGCCTCATCTATTTTACCGTTGATGGTTAACGGGAGTTGTGCTATTTGTACAATGTATTTAGGGATCATATACTGTGGCAGCCTCTTCGATAAAAACTGGTTCAATTGTGAAGTATCCTGCTCCTCTTTACTTACTATATACGCTGCTATATATTTATTGCCATTTTCTTCAGTGCGTGCAAGAACTATAACATCCTCTATGGCTCTTGTTTCCCGTAAAACGTTCTCTATCTCCCCGGGCTCTACCCGGTAACCACGGATCTTTACCTGCTGGT
>CAXTDO010000650.1:0-4150 GCA_964242315.1 uncultured Flavihumibacter sp. | reverse complement strand
GGGCTACGCGCCCTTGATGCTGGTGCTGACCTTAAGATGTACGACCCGAAAATGGTGTACCCAAATGCGATGCAGTTGTCTTTCACGCTTTCAGAAACTGACCCTGCTACTCAGGCGCCCGCTTTAACGGAAGAATCGATCACCGTACAAAGCAGCTATCCGGTACTGGTAATAATGCTGCAACAAATCGGGGATAATGGCCAATTACAGAACAACTATCCGCTGTTCAGGGATCTGCAGTTACAGAAAATAAAAACCGAGCTGGTAGTTACGAAGATAAAAGCGCTTACGCTGCAAAACGACGATTCTGTTATCAACTACAAAAAGCCATTTGAACCATTCGGCTACAAGCCGGAAGTAGGGAGCCACCTCTATTTTGCCCATCCAAACATTTCCAGCGCCCAACTAGACACGTTAACCATACACTTTGAATGGATGAATGCGCCGCCCAACTTTGATTTTACAACGTATTACGCAAATTACCGGAAACTTGACCTGGATGAAAAAGGTGTAGCCACTACCATCGTAACCAACAGGAATAGTTTCAACTGTACGTTGTCGCTAATTGATAAAGACACCATTATTGAATTGGAAAAACCGCTCCTGTTTCCGCTAACACAGGATGAAGGACTTGTTAATATTACCAGGAGCCTCGACAAACAGAAACTTTCTTTCAGGTATGCCAGGTATGATGTTGCAGAGCCGTACGAAGAAGAAGCGATCAACTGGAAAAGGTATTTCAGCCTGGCGCTGAATGCCCCTGATTTTCAGCACGACCTCTACCCGGCGCTGCTTACCAAACAGGCATACGCCACCGATCCGGCACTGAAAAAGATTACCCTTAATCCACCTTACACCCCCAAACTGAAATCATTTACCGTTGATTACACCGCTTCTTTCGAGATAGGTACCGGTATCGCAAATCCAGAAGACAACATTTATCATGTCAATGCATTCGGGTACTGCAGGGTAACTTTTGACGGAAACAAAACTCCCGTTACCTTTTTGCCGGAACTCAAAAACGAAGGCGAACTGTATCTGGGCATTGCCGGGTTTGCAGTGCCCCGCAACCTTTCGCTCTTTTTTAAAATGGCGGAAGGAAGCGCCGACCCCGACCTGGCAAACCCGCACATAAACTGGCATTACCTGAGTAACAATGAATGGAAAGAGCTGGCAGGTACGAGCATCGTTTCAGATACCACGAATGGTTTAATGAACACGGGAATCATAGAATTTGCCGTTCCGCATGATGCAACATGCGGCGACACCTTGTTCAGCGGTAACCAGTACTGGCTGCGTGCAAGCGTGCTTAATAATGCCGATGCGGTTCCGGATACCGTCGATATAATTGCGCAAGGTATCAATGTGGTTTTTGTTGACAATGATAATTCAGCCGATCATTTTCTTACCCTTCTTGCCCCGGAAAGTATTAAAGAACCGGTAAATAAAATACAGGAGATAAAAAAAATCAGCCAACCTTATTCGTCTTCAAAAGGAAAGCCTGCCGAAACACATGACCGGTTCTACATCCGCGTAAGCGAGCGGCTGCGGCATAAAGGCAGGGCGCTCACCACCTGGGATTATGAACACCTGATACTGGAGCAGTTCCCGGATATTTACAAAGTAAAATGCCTTCCCGCCGGCTCACCCGGCAAAGTAGATATTATTGTGATTCCGAATATCAAAGGTATGTTTCCGTTCAGTCCTTTTGAGCCAAAAGTGCCGGCCGACGGGCTGATCAGTATCAAAAAATATATAGAACAGCGCATGCCTGCATGGGCTGAGGTAACGGTTAAAAATCCCTCTTATGTTCAGGTGCAGGCGCGTTTTGCGGTGAAGTTGCGCCGGGGTTTCAGCGAAAGCTTTTACCTGGCTAAACTGGAGCACGAACTCATCAGGTATCTGGCGCCATGGGCTTACGACGAGGGGGCAGACATCGCTTTAAACGGACGGATAGATGCCGATATGATCGTAAATTTTTTGGCCGAAAAGCCATATGTGGAGTATGTAGCGGCTATGAAACTCTTCGAATTAAAAAAAGGAAATGTGTCGCCGGTGAACGCTGCCAATGGAGTAAGCTTCATACAGGCGCAAAGTCCGGACGTAATTCTTGTTTCTGCCACCAGTCATTATATCGATTTGATTGAAAAAGGATTTTCTGAAAATAATTTCAGAGGAATCGGATACATGACAGTTGAATTGGATTTTCAGGTGGGTTAAGTATCGGCTATCAGCTATCAGCCGTCAGCTATCAGGAGCTCAAAATTAACAAGCTCTCCTCCTGATAGCCGATAGCTGACGGCTGATAGCTGACATATACGCAACACTTGTTCTCACACTCTTAAAATATAATTATGAAAAGAAAAAGAGGCGAACTTCAAACTTACTTTCTTAGAAATTTAGTTCCCACGCAGGATAATTTTGCCGATCTTATTGAATCGGGGTTGAACCAGGTTGATGATGGCATTGTAAAAACAGATGGTGGGCCGGTTGCCTTGCAGGCCCAGGGAGAGCACAAAGAAGTTTTGCACTTTTATAAAACCAGTATTACAGCCGACCCCAACCCTGCATGGAAGATTAATCTGAACCCAACTTCCGCCTCAGGTTTGAATATCTCAAATACCACCGATATCAGCCGACTGTTTATTAAAGATGATGGCAACGTTGGCCTGGGCAATACCAATCCATCCGCCAGGCTCGAAATATCGGGCGGTGGAAATTATTCGAAAGATCTCAAAGTAAACGGAAGGATCCAAACAGGCGATGCGGCAGGCAACGGTGGCGTTTGGCTGAACGGGCCGGTTGAAGATGCATTTGTAGGTAATGCCGGTAACAGAGTAGGGTTTTGGACATCGAAACAGAATTGGACTGCGTTGAATATTAATAAAGATTCCGGCAACGTGGGTATCGGAACAGATACTCCTCAAGCCAGACTTCAGGTTGCCGGAGGTATCATAATGCCGCAATTCGGCGCTGATGGGGGCATTAGATTCTCCAATAACCCCGCAGACGGAGGAGGTGATGCAGCATGGATACGGCACTACGCCCGAAGTACAGCCAGCCCTGAAAATATGACGCTGGAAATTGGCGTATCGAACGATGGAGAAGATCATATAGCGCTTATGCCTTCGGGTAACGTTGGTATCGGTACCAACGAGCCGAAAGCGTTGCTGGATATTGCCCGTTTTATACCTAACAGATTAGGGGTGGTTTTGGGAAGACTTGAAGAAGGAAATGCCAATGGCGGAACCTATCTGGGCGTTAAAGGCTACGGAACCGTAACAAATGCGTTCAGTGGAAAAAGTTTTGCAATTGAACACGCTTTTTACGGTCAGGTAAACAGTTCTATCAATTTTTATAGAGGGGGTAGTGTCACCGGTGGCTTTGTAACGATTAACATTAACAATAATACAGAGCAATTAAGAATAGGTGATGATGGCCTTCATGCAAAAGACTTTATCAAATATTCCGATGCCCGGGTTAAAAGCGGAATCACTCATACCGGTCCGGCAGATAATTTAAAAAAGATAAACCAGATCGTTGTCTCTTCGTTCCGGTTTAAAGACAGAGAACAAAAAGATACGCTCCTGCAAACCGGTTTCATAGCCCAGGAAGTAGAACAGGTGTTTCCGGAAGCCGTTGTTAAGCACGCAGATTTCATCCCCGACATTTATTCACCGGCAGCGGTGTGTATCCTGCATGATGGGCTGCTTCGCGTTACGATGCAACAAGATCACGGGCTGCAATCGGGTGACCAGGTGCGGCTGATTCTTCCCTCGGGAGCAAAGGAGGCGGAGATAATAAGAGAAGATGATAAATCTTTTTCAGTTCAAAGTTGGGAAGAAGGTACAGACAACATTTTCGTTTACGGCAAAAGAGTTAACGATTACAGGTCTATAAACTACAACAGCATCTTTTGCCTCGGCATCGGCGCCATACAGGAGTTGTACAAACAATTGCAGCTATTAAAAGAAGAGCTGTTTGTATTGAGGGAGCGTGCGGGTGCATCAATTTTAGCAGGATGATGAAATTTAATTAAATAACAATAAGATAGTGTCCTGTCAAGAGCGAGTCTTGTTAGTCAATGTCATTTAATTCAATGATGAGTTTTCGCTGCATCCTGTTTGAAAAAAGTTTCTGATAATATCAT
>CAXTDO010000649.1:0-4155 GCA_964242315.1 uncultured Flavihumibacter sp. | reverse complement strand
GCATATTCTTTTGGCTCGCCAGGTAGGTGTACCACGTATGGTGGTTTTTATGAAAAAGGTAGACCTGGTTGATGATCCTGAATTGAAAGAACTGGTTGAAATGGAAATCCGTGAACTACTTACTAAAAATGGTTTCGACGGTGACAATACTCCTGTTATCCAGGGTTCTGCAACCGGTGCATTAGCCGGTGATGCGAAATGGGTAAAAGCAATTGATGAATTAATGGATGCAGTTGATAGCTACATTCCTTTGCCTCCACGTCCGGTTGATCTTCCATTCCTGATGTCTGTGGAAGATGTATTCTCTATTACAGGTCGTGGTACCGTTGCTACCGGCCGTATCGAAAGAGGCAGGATTAAAGTGAGTGAAGCCGTTGAAATTGTAGGTTTGATGGAAACTCCTTTGAATTCTGTTGTAACAGGTGTTGAAATGTTCAAGAAACTGTTAGACGAAGGGGAAGCTGGTGATAATGCCGGTTTATTGCTTCGTGGTATTGAAAAAAGCCAGATCAGAAGAGGTATGGTTCTTTGCAAACCGGGTTCCATCACTCCGCATACGGAATTTAAGGGTGAGGTTTACGTGTTAAGTAAGGATGAAGGTGGTCGTCATACACCATTCTTTAATAAATATCGTCCACAGTTCTACTTCCGTACTACAGACGTTACAGGAGAAGTTGAATTACCATCTGGAACAGAAATGGTAATGCCAGGTGATAATACTTCATTAACTGTTAAGTTGATTCAGCCTATCGCGATGGAAAAAGGATTAAAATTTGCGATTCGTGAAGGCGGCCGAACTGTAGGTGCCGGTCAGGTTACTGAAATTTTAAAATAAATCAAATTAGTAGTGCTGTTAAAGGTGCTGCTGTTGACAATAATGCTAATAAAGTGCCTGTAGCAAATGCGGGCACTTTTTTAGCAATTAAAATAAACTTGCACAGGGAACTTAGTACTTCTAACTTTGTAACCTTACAGTTTTAATACGGGCATAGTTCAATGGTAGAATAGAGGTCTCCAAAACCTTTGATCTGGGTTCGAATCCTAGTGCCCGTGCCAATTTAGTTTATGAATAAAATAGGCGTATATTTCAGCGAATCGTACAAGGAATTAATGGAGAAGGTAACCTGGCCTACCTGGTCGCAATTGCAACAATCTACTGTCATTGTTCTGGTGGCTACTATTTTGATTACGGCAATTGTTTCGGTAATGGACTTTGCTACAAAAGAACTGCTTAAGTTTATTTACCAGTTGTTTAAAAATTAAATATGGAAGCAGTAAGTAAAGAAGATACTAAATGGTACGTGCTTAGGGTCGTGAGCGGCAAAGAGCGCAAAGTGAAAGAATATCTTGATAAAGAAATTTCCCGAAGCGGCTGGAGCGAAATTGTGAAACAGGTTTTCCTGCCTGTTGAAAAGGTATACAAAGTACAGAATGGCAAAAAGGTAATGCGTGAAAGGAATTATTATCCTGGTTATGTAATGATTGAAATATTAGAAGGTAAGCTGGGAGATGATATAAGAGAAACAATTAAAAATACTTCTAACGTAATACATTTTCTTGGTAAAGAGAATCCTATTGCGCTACGAAAGGCTGAGGTAAACAAGATGTTAGGTAAGATGGATGAAATGGCTGAAGCAGGTGGTGTTAGTATGGTTGAGCCATTCATTGTAGGAGAAACGATAAAAATTATCGAAGGTCCATTTAATGATTTTAATGGTATTATCGAAGAAGTGAATGATGAAAAAAAGAAACTCAAGGTTACTGTAAAAATCTTTGGTCGCTCAACTCCGGTTGAACTGAACTATATGCAGGTTGAAAAGCTTAATTAATAGGCAGTCAACTGATTAAGTAAGCATACAACATTGATTTATAAAAATTTACTTTATAAGCACATCGTTATTCCATCCTGATAATTTAACAGGATGCAGGTACAAATAGCCAGAAGGAAAGTTTTTTAATAAATCGCTCAGGTTATTATTAAATTGGTCTAACTCTTTTAACTCTTGTCGGCTCCAGAGATATTTGCCCTGAAATTCTAAGTTCTTCTCCTGAGAAATTGTTTCTGCTGACAATACAAGCGCAGTAGGAATGGCTATCTCAACAAATAAATCCGCTGCAGCAAAGACTCCGCAGTAATGTGCAAATTTCCATATACTTTTTTTTGAAACTACCACCAGGTCGGAGTAAGCGCCTACTAAAGGATAAGACAATTCATACGATTCCTTTTTTCCGGTAAATGACTTTATTAGTCTTTTGATCTTATCAAATAAATTTTCTTTATCATATATTTCATTGTATTTCAACGGTCTTATTTCAAAATTGAATCTTTTTAAAGCTTTCAGAGCGTCATTATAAGAAGGAACTTCATTAGTAGCTTCAACTCCCCATCTTCTTATATCAAATTCGTAAGCATAGCGTATATTCCGTTTGTGTTGTAACTGATGTATACTTCTTATATCAGGAAGAAATGAGGAAGCATGATTCATTTTTAAATGTTCCAGCATGTTATTTTCGTTAATTACAGGATTTAACATCATGTCGTCGGCAATAAAAAAATAGTGTGAGTATTCTTCTTTGAAATATGATTTGTAGGCTTGTGCTATATATCCCTCATAATAATAAGAATTTTCATAAACAGGTATAACATTAGGCAAATCTCCATCATAAAATGGAATGATGAAATATATATGTTGAAACCTGCCATGATATATTGCTTCCAACGTTTGTATGTTTTTATCGTACCGGTGGTTAAAAACAATTATCAATGCTATCCGAACACTATCCATAGAATTTAAATATTTTAACGCCTAAAATACAATATATTAAGTCGCGTCTGTTCACAGTAACTAATCAGCTATATCTTAAACTATCATGGATATGGTGTTAGTTCATAAAATCGGGCACATTAAAAACATTTGCAGTATTCATTAAATGCATTAGTTTTGCGTCCCCAAAGAGAAGTTCTTTCGATGAGATTGTATTTGGGAGTCCTTTGACTCCGCCCTCCGCGCGGAATAAACAGGACGTTAACACCAAAAAAATTATATATGGCAAAAGAAATTACAGGTTATGTAAAGTTGCAGGTTAAAGGCGGACAAGCCAATCCTGCACCCCCGATCGGTCCGGCCCTTGGTTCAAAGGGTATCAATATTATGGAGTTCTGCAAGCAGTTTAATGCGAGAACTCAGGACAAGATCGCAAAAGTTCTACCGGTATTAATTACCGTTTACTCCGACAAAAGTTTTGAGTTTATTATCAAAACGCCTCCCGCAGCAGTTCAACTGATGGATGCGGCCAAAATTCAAAGTGGTTCAAAAGAGCCCAACCGTAATAAGGTTGGTAAGGTTACCTGGTCACAGGTAGAAGCAATAGCTAAGGATAAAATGCCTGATCTTAATTGTTTCACTGTGGATAGCGCCATGAAAATGGTTGCCGGTACTGCACGTAGCATGGGCTTAACCGTGGACGGTCAGGCACCCTGGGAAAAATAATATCTTATTACTTAAAATTTTTGAGCAATGGCTATCAGCAAAAAAAGAAAAGAGGCAAACAAAAAAGTTGACTCTACTAAAATTTATACATTAAAGGATGCATCTTCACTGGTAAAAGAAATCAATACCTGTAAATTCGATGCTTCTATTGATCTTCATATACGTTTAGGAGTAGACCCTAAAAAAGCCGATCAGGCAGTGCGTGGAACAGTTACACTTCCGCACGGAACCGGAAAAACAAAAAGAGTGTTGGTACTTTGCCCTGCCGATAAAGAAGCAGAGGCTAAAGCAGTAGGCGCTGATTATGTTGGCCTTGACGAATTTATACAGAAAATTGAAGGCGGGTGGACCGATGTGGACGTTATAATCGCCACTCCATCGGTGATGCCTAAGATTGGTAGATTGGGTAAAATATTAGGCCCGCGTAACCTGATGCCCAATCCAAAAACAGGTACCGTAACCAATGATTTAGCCGGTGCTGTAAACGAAGTTAAAGGGGGTAAAATAGCATTTAAGGTAGACAAAGCCGGTATCATTCATGCTTCCATCGGCCGTGTTAGTTTTGGAATCGATAAAATTTCTGAAAATGGAACGGAATTCATCAATGCTATCATTAAATTAAAACCATCTTCCGCAAAAGGAACTTACCTGCGCGCTGTAAGCA
>CAXTDO010000648.1:0-4158 GCA_964242315.1 uncultured Flavihumibacter sp. | reverse complement strand
CCCTTAGTGCATCCTCCACAGGTGCGTCCCCTTCCTTCAAACTGAAGTTAAAAACCTGGTGAACGTGCACCCACTGACCGTCTTTCCATTTAAATCCTTCAAAATCTCCGTCGGGAATATACGTGTCTTTTTTTTCAGGCTCTTCGGTTTCTGAGATAAGATGATCATAAATGATCATGTCTAATTCAGGGTTGTAATTAAATGATGTTCTTGCTTCTTTTTTATATTCAATATTAAAACGTTGCTGGGTAGGCTTCTTTACGGTATCTTCTTTGAATGAAATGACCGGCCCACCGAAAACGGGCTCGCCCTGATCATTAAAGCTCATTACTTCCATCCATTTGCGGTTACTGGCAATGCTAAAATCATCAAAGCCCAGAAGGGTATAGTAATTTTTATTGTTGTAAGTTTTTTGAATGATCTTATAATAAATCGCACCGATCCAGGTGTTGCGGTTTCTTAAAGAATCTAATGGTTTGGCAGTAAACATAGACGCATCAAACAAGGGAAATAATTTTAATTGACCCGAAGGGGTTCGCATCTGGATAGCGCCTTTTTGTATGTACATGTATTCATCTTTCTTAAGCTGCCATGTAAAAATGCGAAAGCTGCTATCGGGAGCATATAATCTTGATATGGTCTGTAAAGAATCGAATGGATAGTAAAAGGAATTATTAACCTGTAAAGCCCTTACCAACGTCCTGACCAGTATACTATCCGAACGGAATCTTTTAGCCGGCGATACTCCATTGACCATGCTGTCAGCCGCATTCTTTAATGAATCTTCTTTTTTATCCAAAATTTTTCTATTGGCGGAAGATAGATGTTGTGCATTGACAACAACAAAAAAAAGAAGCGAAAGGCTACACAAAAAAAATTTCATTTTCAATGTCATTATGAAACTATTTAACGAAGTTACGACATGCCTATTGGCTGGAACGAAACTGCAAAAGCTAAAATTTTGTTTATAGAGCAATTGATTTAAAATTAACAGTTTATGTTGCCAGCAATTAAGTTGTGTAATTAAATACTCATTATTTGGCAATACCCGAAGCTCCTTATCCACAGTTTATGGCAAAGCAATGGCGCTCTGATAAAAAAGTGGCTGTAAGCCATTATTTCTCAATCGGTTATAATTCCTGTCACGTAAACGATTGGCGGTGGATTAAAGAAAGCCCGATTTTAGATATTGTACAGGAAAAACATATCGTATGCAATCAAATGATACCGGATCCGTAAAAAAGGGAATTCACAATTATGGAACCACCGTAATAAATGTAGAAAACAAAGAAAGAATTGCGTCCGTTGCACTAGGCTTTTATTTCCTATCAAGGGGAATTAAAAAGATTAGTTTATTTAGAGCCGCACTTGGCGGGTATTTAATTTACAGGGGAGCATCTGGTCACTGCCCTGTGTACAGTCAGGTACAGCGAGCCAAATATACTTCCAAGGCACAGTCTGTAAATATTCAAACCACCTTTATAGTAAATAAACCAAAAGATCAAGTATTTGATTTTTGGCGAAATCTGGAGAACCTTCCGCTTTTTATGAAACACCTTAAAACCGTGAAAGAACTGGATGATAAAAAATCTCATTGGGAAGTCAATGTTCCTGGAAATATAACGGCTATAGAATGGGATGCAGAAATTGTAAAAGAAGAAGAAGATACCCTGATTGCATGGAAATCTTTGCCAGGGGCAACAATTGATAATGCCGGCAAGGTAAGTTTTAGAGATGCTTTAGGTCATGCCGGCACTGAACTAACGGTAGTGATTACATACAAACCACCTGCAGGTTATGTTGGTAGCGCTTTAGGATGGCTTTTTCAACCATTATTCACAAAGACAATTGAAAAAGATATTTTAAGCTTCAAGCAGTACATTGAAACAGGTGAAGCTGCCTTGAATTAAGATATTAGCCACAAAACGAAGGCACGAAGGTACAGGATCATTTCTTTGTACTTCTTCGTGCCTTTGTGTTTTATGACCAGATTGAAGCGGTGATAAATGGTTTTACCATTACATTTATTTTATACTGTTTGAAAAATCTGAAAGATCATCAAAAACCAGATCGATAGCAGGATGTGGTAAGTTAACATTAGGGTTTGTTGTTCTTACATAAGCCGTAAAGGTGCCGGCGTTTCTCCCAAAGTACATATCGCTTAGATTATTTCCCACCATTATTGTCCTGGAAAAGTCTATTTCCGGGAATGATTGTTTAGCCAGCAAAGCCATGCCAGGCTGAGGTTTCCGATTGGGATGGTTATCATCCAGCGAGGTGCAATAATATATCGCATCAATCTTTCCGCCGCCGGCTTCAATATCCTGCAGCATGTGTTTATGAAGTGCTGCAAGCGCAGTTTCTGTCATCAGCTTTTTTTCAACGCCACGCTGATTTGTAATGATTATTGCTCTGCCAAAAACCGACGACAGTTTTTTTATTGCTTCTAACGTTCCATTATAGAAATGAAATTCCGCATATTCATATACGTAATCCAGATATTTTTCAACATTTATAACGCCGTCACGATCCAGAAATAAAGTCCAGCTTTTGTCAATGTTTTTCAGATCAAGCATCCGGTTCTGTATTTAAGATGAGTTCTGTTTGTGCTCTTTCAAAGTCTTCAGGTATGCCGATATCAATGAAATATTCATCCTGAATAATACCATAAATCGTTCCCTTATTTAAAAATTTTTCAAGATATTCTTTTTCAAAAGAAAACCTATCAGGTAAGGGTTCGTGCAAGAACTGTTTTGTATTCAGGGCATACACGCCACCATTGATCAGACCTTCCTCATAGTATTGTTTTTCTTTGAAACTGCTAACAGCATAATTGTTGTTTAATTCCACAACGCCGTACCTGTCGAAGCGTTTCATTGGCTTGAGGGCTAAGGTGCAATCAGCTTTGCGTGTGTCATGAAATGCATCCAGTTCCGGCAGATCAACCTTAAAGTAGGTATCTCCATTGAGAACAACAGCGGTTTCATCTTTGCTATATTTACACGCCAGTTTAATGGCACCGCCTGTTCCCAGCGGTTCTTCTTCAACGCTATAAACCAGGTTTAAATGGCCATACTGCGTTTTCAGGTATTGTTCAACGATATTGTATTTATACCCGAGCGAAAAGATAAATTGTTGAATGCCTCGTTGCTGAAGATAATCCATCAGATATCCGATGAATGGCTTCGCCAGAATGGGTGCCATGCATTTTGGAAGGTCAGGTACGGCTTCCCTAAGCCTGGTGCCTAAGCCGCCCGCAAGTATGATTGCCTGAGTGATCATATTATTAATTGCTATAAAAACTTTATAATTTGTAGTGTCGTATGAATTGCTATCACCTATCAGCCGTCAGGTATCAACAGATCTAAACCTGATAAGCTTTCCTCCTGATAGCTGATTGCTGATAGCCAAATAACCGTCAGTTAACGGTTGACACAACACTCGTCAGCCAAAATATTGTTCTTCCACCAACTGGCAGATGATATGTCCAATCAGGATATGCGATTCCTGTATTCTGGGTGTATCTGAACTGGGTACATTAAAAAGATAATCACTCAGTTCTTTCAACGCACCGCCGGAGGCGCCGGTCAAACCAACAGTGATGACCGACTTTTCCCTTGCCGTTTCAAATGCCCTGATAATGTTTGCAGAATTGCCGGAAGTAGAAAATCCCAGCAGCACATCACCTTTAATAGTAATGCCTTTTATGAGCCGTGCATAGATCACTTCGAAGCTGTAATCGTTTGCTACCGCCGTTAAGTAAGATGTGTTGCAATGTAGGGCTTCGGCAGGCAGCGCTTCTCTGTCGGTATAAAAGCGTCCGCTTAATTCCGCAGCCAGGTGCTGGGCGTCTGCGGCGCTTCCACCGTTGCCACAGAAAAAAACCCGGTTGCCATTTTTGAATGCATCCACGAGCACCGTAACTACCGCCTGCATTTTTATAATCATTTCCGCATCATTCATCAATACAGTTTTTACATCGATGGATGACTGGACGAGTTTTTTTATTTTATCGGACATTATAATGATTAATGATTAATGGTTAATGGTTAGCGGTTAATGGTTATTGACAGGTTATTCTTTCTCATGCTCTTTACTTTGCAGACATCAGACAGCTAGATTGTCCATGTGGTTAATCCATGACTGGTTAGTTGGTAG
>CAXTDO010000647.1:0-4159 GCA_964242315.1 uncultured Flavihumibacter sp. | reverse complement strand
GAGCCTCCTCTGTGTAACCTCCGTGCTACCTCGGCTTTTCCTCCGTGGTTAAAAAAACTCATTGAACCGCAGATAGAAATATCATAAATATGAATTTGAAAAATTATGTTAGATGGACAGTATCCTTACTGTTCATAGCGTGTCATCCACCGGAAATCAAGAACGCCGGTAACAAAACCCAAACGGATGCTTTTGCCGGCAGGTTAAAATTGCCGCCGGGTTTCCATGCAGAGCATTTGTACAGTCCTTCTGATAACAATCAGGGCTCCTGGGTATCTATGGCTTTCGACAATAAAGGCCGGTTGATCACCAGCGACCAGTATGGAGCCATGTACCGGATGGAACTACCGGCCATAGGTGCAGACGCAGCGCACTCGCAGGTAAAAGTAGAAAAGCTGTGGTTTGATATTAGTAAAAGCGAAGGCGCCGATACCAGCCATGGAAAAGTTGAAATGGGTTATGCCCAGGGACTTGTATGGGCTTTCAACAGTTTATATGTGGTGGTAAACCATAAGGGTGATTCAGTGATGCAAAAAACCAGCGGCCTTTACCGGTTGCAGGATACGGATGGCAATGACCGGTTCGATAAAATTACCCTGTTAAAAACCCTGGCAGGGGAGGAAGAACATGGCCCGCATAGTATTAAGCTGGCACCCGATGGTAAATCGTTATACGTTGTTGCCGGGAACCATACGGCGCTCCCTGATGGTATCAGTAACTACAACCTTCCCCCGGTATGGAAAAGGGATAATATCCTTACCGATCACTTCGATCCCGACCCCAGAACCGCTGCGGCTGCCGGATGGATAGCAAAAGTAGATTCCTCAGGTAAAAACTGGGAACTGGTGAGCGCCGGACTGAGAAACACGTTTGATATTGCCTTTAATGAAACCGGTGACCTGTTTGCCTACGATTCCGATATGGAGTGGGATATTGGTATGCCCTGGTACCGGCCCACAAGAATCTGCCATGTAACCAGCGGCAGCGAGTTTGGCTGGCGCGATGGAAATGCCAAATGGCCGCCAAGCTATCCTGATAACCTGCCTCCTTTATTAAACATAGGACAAGGTTCTCCCACCAACCTGGTATCATTACAGAACGCCCGGTTCCCCCAAAAATATAACAATGCCCTGCTTGCTTTCGACTGGAGCTTTGGCATTGCTTACGCAGTTTACTTAACTCCCGAAGGCGCTTCTTACAAAGCTACGGCAGAAGAATTCATCAGCGCTGCACCTTTGCCACTGACCGATGGAGTGATTGGTCCTGATGGCGCGCTTTATTTCCTGACAGGTGGCCGCAAAATTGAATCCCATCTTTACCGGGTTTATTATAACAAAGGTCAGGATGACCTGGTATCAGCACCGGGAACCAAATACGAAATCAATGATGCCAACAGGCTCAGGCGGCAACTGGAACAATATCATGGAAAGCCCGATCCCACTGCAATGAACATAGCCTGGCCTCAATTAAAAAGTGAAGACCGCTTTATTCGTTATGCCGCACGCATAGCCCTCGAACACCAGCCTGTTAGCCAGTGGCAGGAGCGGGTGCTGAATGAAAAAGATCCGGTGACACTCATCAACGCTTCAATAGCGCTGGCCCGGATGGGAAACCGTAATCTGGAAAGCAGGCTGCTCGGTCGCCTCATGAGCATTGATTTTAAACTTCTTGCTGCAACACAACAGTTGGATGCACTGCGTGCGTATGAGCTGGTGCTGGCGCGTATGGGCAAGCCGTTGCCGGATGTAAATACAAAGCTTATTGGGTACCTGTCGCCCTTTTATCCCGCTACAGGTAATGAGCAGAACCGTGCTATAAGCAAGCTGCTGGTATTTTTAAAAGATCCTGCCGTTGTAGGTAAAACCCTTGCATTACTACCCGATGCTAAAGACGACAGCACGGATCAGCAAACGGTTTCAAAGTCGTCTGACCTGATCCTGAGGAATCCGCAATACGGCATGGACCTGGCTGCTGTAATGTCTAACACGCCCCCCGCCCAGCAAATATATTACGCTATCGTACTGAGTGAAGATAATGTAGGATGGACACCGCAGCTAAGGCAACAATATTTTCAATGGTTTTATAAAGCTTACAGTTTTAAAGGAGGCAGGCAGTATGTTGGCCATATTGATAAGGCGCGTGAAACGGCCCTGAAACTGGTTCCGGCAAGCCAGCTTACCTACTTTGACAGCCTTTCCACTAACAAAAAATCAGTGGGTGAAGTGATTGACTGGGTAAGGATCATGAGCGATGGCGGGCCAGGAAGGCGGTGGCAACTGCAGCAGGCGCTTGATACCGTTGAAAATTTGTCGGGACGTAATTTTCAGCAGGCAAAAAATATGTTTACTGCGGCTGCCTGTATCAATTGCCACACTATGCGTGGCGAAGGCGGCGCCATTGGACCTGACCTTACACAACTGGGAACCCGCTTTTCTAAAAAAGATATCCTGGAGTCTATTATCGAACCCAATAAAACCATCTCAGACCAGTATGCCTCCACAGTTTTTTCTTTAAAAGATGGTAACAGCATCATGGGGAAATTGGTGAAGGAAGATAAAAATAAATATTACCTCTCGCAGAATCCTTTCGCCCCGCAAACTTTGCGGGAACTGGATAAATCAACGGTAACTGCTACAAAGCTTGCCACAGTTTCATTGATGCCCCCAGGACTGATCAACCAACTCAATCCGGAGCGTTTACGCGATCTTATGGCTTATCTTATTTCCGGCGGAAACGAAAATCAGCCGGTGTTTATCTCAAACAAAACTGCTACTTCAAAAAAATAACTCATGTGTATCTGTAAAACAGCGATCCGGATTTTTGTTGGCCTGTTGATTCCGGGTGCTCTATGTTACGGCCAAGCCCGCCAGGTATCTTTTAGTAAAACTACCCTCTTCTCCGTTTTTGAACAATATATATCGGAAGGAGCCGCTGTCGGCGACATCAACCACGATGGCAAACCGGATGTTATGGCAGGTACCTTCTGGTTTGAAGCGCCCTCCTGGAAGAGGCATGAACTGGACGTTCCTGAAATTCATTCCATTGGCGGGTATGGCAATTCATTCCTTAACTTCAGTATGGATGTTAACGGTGATGGCTGGATTGATATGGTGCGCATCGGATTTCCCAGTAAAGAAGCACGCTGGTACGAGAACCCCAAAAATAAACCGGGTCACTGGAAAAGCCACCTGGTATTTCCTTCGGTAGGTAATGAGTCGCCTGTTTTTATTGACATAGACGGAGATGGCAAAAAAGATTTACTGTGCAACGACCCTGTCAATAAAAGGGTGGTATGGGTGAGTCCGCCCCGTTCGAAAAAAGATACTGCCTGGACTACTTATATCATCAGTTCAGATACCCTCATTGGTACCCACATGTTTACACACGGACTGGGATATGGAGATGTAAACGGCGACGGCTATAAAGACGTGATGATCAAAAGCGGCTGGTGGGAGGGGTCGGCAAATCCCCGGCAGCGTGACTGGAAGTTCCATCCGGCGGCTTTAGGCCCCGATTGCGCAGAAATGTACGCCATCGATCTTGATGGAGATGGAGACAGCGATATCATAAGCTCTTCTTCACACAATTACGGCATCTGGTGGTATGAGCAGGTAAAAAGCGGTGACTCCATAAGCTGGAAGCAGCATGAAATTTATAATAAGTTTTCTCAATCGCATGCGCTGGGCCTGATAGACGTAAACGGCGATGGCCATCCTGATTTAATCACCGGCAAACGTTTCTGGGCTCATAACGGAAACGATCCGGGCGAACGCGAACCGGCCTTGCTATGCTGGTTCGAGTACAAGCCGGGAACCGTACCTGAATGGATACCTCACATTATCGATTCAGATTCGGGCGTTGGTTTACACATCACTACTGATGATATGAATAAGGATGGATTGCCGGATATCATCGTTAGTAACAAAAAAGGCGTATTCGTATTCAATCAACAAAAAAAATAATGCCTGGTCTGTTATGCTATCAGCCGTCAGCTATCAGCTATCAGGAGGAAAGCTTATCCGTTTTTAATCTCCTGATACCTGACTGCTGATAGCTATTTATGCTTGACGCGACACTGGTTCCTTTGAGTAAACATCTTCCTGCTATGAATGCAATACCTTATCAACACACCCGCTTCCTTAAATGGATCGTTCAGGGG
>CAXTDO010000646.1:0-4165 GCA_964242315.1 uncultured Flavihumibacter sp. | reverse complement strand
TTAGGCAGTTCTTCGCGTGCATTAATTCCAAAATAATCCACCAAACTTCTCGACGTCGTATACACCAATGGCTTTCCGGGCAATTCTTCATTTCGTCCCGTAATAACAATCAATTCTTTTTCCAATAATTTCTGAACGCTGTAATCACTGTTCACACCACGGATAGCTTCTACCTCTCCCTTTGTAAGGGGTTGCTTATATGCGATAATTGCAAGCGTTTCCAGTGAAGCTGCGGAAAGGCGCTTTAGAAACTTTTCACCATTAAGTTGAGCTACTGTTTTGTGATATTCTTTTTTTGTAAGAAACTGCCAGCCTCCACCGCTTTGCTTCATTTCAAATGGATAAAACGAAGCCGCATATTTTTCTATGGTTCCTTCAATAGCAGATTCAACCTGTTCAATACTGATCTTATCTTCCATGAAACCAAATGTAGCATTGACAAGCTCCGCAAGCTCTAACGAAGTTAATGGCCGCTCGCTGGCAAAGATCAGCGCTTCTATATGGGGAATAATAGTGGAGATATCCATGTTGATTTAGCGTTTACGTAAGCCGGTCATCCCACTATATAGGAGACGATAGCTAACGCCCTATCCCTGCAATGCTGCAGCACCACTTACAATTTCTGTTAATTCTGTGGTAATGGCTGCCTGCCTTGCCCTGTTGTAAGATATTTTAAGAGACTTTAATAACTCATTGGCATTTTCACTGGCCTTATCCATGGCAGTCATGCGTGCACCATGTTCCGAAGCATTAGCATCCAGCACTGCTTTAAACAGCTGGGTATTTAAAATTTTAGGCATCAGCTCGGCGATAAGCTGCTCTTTTGCCGGTTCAAAAATGAAATCGGTTTTCTTAGCTCCGGCTTTGGTGGCAGTTTTTGGAATAGGTAGAAAGCGCTCCACGGAGAAATATTGGGTAGCCGCATTTTTAAATTCACTGTACACCAGTTCTACTACATCAAACTCTTTATTTTCAAATGCTTTAACGGCTGCCTGTGCGCAAGCCTGAACGTTTTCAAAGGTAAGATTGAGAAAAATATCTTTATGGGTGGCATCGGCATTATAGTTTCCTTTAACCAATTGTTCGTAGCCCTTTTTACCGATGTTCCATATATGAACATTTCCCTTTGCAAGCTGTGAAGCATACTTTTCCGCTATGGAAGATTTTGCAAGTTTGATGATATTGGCATTATATGCTCCGGCTAAGCCGCGATCACTGGTAATTACGATGTACAAAACTTTATCAATAGGCCTTTCTGTGGCAAGAGATCCACCTACTTCACCTTCCGTATTACTAACGATATTACTCAACATTTCCTGCAGTTTCTGCGCATACGGACGCATCTGGGTAATAGCTTCCTGGGCCCTGCGTAATTTTGCAGCACTTACCATCTTCATGGCTTTGGTAATCTGCTGAGTGCTTTGAACTGATTTAATGCGGTTCCGAACTTCCTTTAATGCACCTGACATAAATGTTGATTATAATATTAAATGATATCCGTGTTTGCACAATGCCCCTAAATCGGGGGCAAAGGTAATATAAACCCACTTACATATTACAGCAACAACAAACAAAACGTTAATCAATTCCGTAGCAAAGCGTTCCGGATATTAACTCCCCGTTATTTATTACCTTTATACCCCTGTCAATTTGACTATAGAAAAACTATAGCATTATTGTTGACATCACATCAATTCAATTTTCAAAATTTACCATATATACATAGTTTATGATAGGTTTTATTTCAAAAATATTCGGTGGAAGTAAATCGGAAAAAGATGTTAAGGTTCTTCAACCGGTTGTTGATAAGGTTAACGGATTTTATGCAGCCTATCAATCCATTTCAAATGATGAGTTAAGGTCTAAAACAATTGAATTTAAAAACCGGATACATCAGCATCTGGAAACAATAGATGGCGCCATTGTTAATCAGCAACAGGAAGCAGAAGCCCTGCCTTTAGATGATATGTCCGGTCGTGATGCAGCTTACCAACTCATAGATAAATTGAAGCGCGACAGAGACGAACAGATCGAAGTAGTACTTAAGGAAATCCTGCCTGAAGCCTTTGCGGTAGTGAAAGAAACTGCTCACCGCTTCTCCACTAATACGGAACTGGTAGCTACTGCCACTGACCTGGATAAGGAACTGAGCATTAAAAAACAACATGTTCGCATTGAGGGTAACAATTCCATTTATAAGAATACCTGGATAGCCGGCGGCGGAACGGTAACATGGAATATGGTACACTACGATGTTCAACTCATCGGCGGCTCGGTGCTGCACTCTGGAAAGATTGCGGAGATGGCAACCGGTGAAGGTAAAACACTGGTTTCTACATTACCAGCCTACCTGAATGCACTTGCAGGTGAAGGCGTGCATATCGTAACAGTGAATGATTATCTTGCCCGGCGCGACAGTGAATGGAACGGTCCGATCTTCGAATGGCTTGGGCTGACCGTAGATTGTATCGATAAACACCAGCCTAACAGTGAAGAACGAAGAAAAGCCTATTATTCAGACATTACTTACGGTACTAACAATGAATTTGGCTTTGATTACCTCAGAGACAATATGGTTCACAACCCGGATGAAATGGTACAGCGCAAACACCATTTCGCTATGGTAGATGAAGTGGACAGTGTGTTGATTGATGATGCCCGTACTCCCCTGATCATTTCCGGTCCGGTTCCCCGCGGCGACGACCAGCAATATCATATCCTTAAACCAAGGGTGCTTCAACTGGTGGAAGCGCAGAAGCAGGTTACCAATAAATTTCTTACTGAAGCTAAAAAGAAACTTGCCGAAAACAACGACGATCCGAAAGACGGCGGCCTGGCTCTTATGCGGGCCTGGCGTGGTTTACCAAAAAGCAGCGCTCTGATCAAGTTTTTAAGTGAACCCGGCGTTAAAGTAAAACTGCAAAAAACAGAGAACTATTACCTGGCAGACCAGCAAAAGGAAATGCCCAAAGTAGATGCCGAACTGTACTTCCATATAGATGAGAAGAACAACCAGGTAGATCTTACCGATAAAGGGCTTCAAATGATTACTAAATCAGGCGAAGATCCGGATTTCTTTGTGTTACCCGATATAGCGGTAAAACTGGGAGAACTGGATAAAGACAGTTCCATAAATGATGATGATAAACTGCATAAGAAGGAAATAATTCTTAATGAATATTCCATCAAAGCAGATCGCATTCATACGGTGCAGCAACTGTTAAAAGCATATACCTTATTTGATATTGATGTGGAGTATGTGGTGATGGAAGGGCAGGTTAAAATTGTTGACGAACAAACAGGACGTATCCTTGACGGCCGTCGGTATTCTGATGGATTGCACCAGGCAATTGAAGCAAAGGAAAATGTCAAGATAGAAGCAGCCACTCAAACCTACGCTACTGTTACACTACAGAACTATTTCAGGATGTACCATAAACTTGCCGGCATGACCGGTACCGCAGAAACAGAAGCCGCTGAGTTGTGGGATATATACAAACTGGATGTAGTAAAGATTCCAACCAACGTGCCTGCAATACGAAAAGACCAGCAGGATCTTGTTTATAAAACAAAAAGAGAAAAATACAAAGCCGTTATCGAAGAGATTGACAACCTAAGAAATGCCGGCCGGCCCGTACTTGTAGGAACTACCTCTGTTGAAGTAAGTGAACTATTGAGCAAAATGCTTCAGGGTAAAAAGATACCGCATAATGTATTGAATGCCAAGCAACATGCCCGTGAAGCGCAGGTAGTGGCGGAAGCCGGTTTAGCAGGCGCCATTACAATAGCAACCAATATGGCGGGCCGTGGTACAGACATTAAGCTGGGACCCGGTGTTAAGGAAGCAGGAGGTTTGGCTATTATAGGTACCGAACGCCATGAAAGCAGGCGCGTAGACAGGCAGTTACGGGGCCGTGCAGGCCGCCAGGGAGATCCGGGAACATCGCAGTTTTATGCTTCACTGGAAGATGACCTGATGCGTATGTTTGGAAGTGACCGTATTGCTTCTATGATGGATAAGATGGGCTATAAAGAAGGTGAAGTAATTAAACACAGCATGATCACCAAATCTATCGAACGTGCTCAGAAGAAAGTAGAAGAAAATAACTTCGGTATTCGTAAGCGCTTATTGGAATATGATGATGTAATGAACAAGCAACGTAAG
>CAXTDO010000645.1:0-4185 GCA_964242315.1 uncultured Flavihumibacter sp. | reverse complement strand
GTTCAACGGAGTTGGCAAATTAAGGTCAGCCACGAGTCCCGGAACACCTGTTATTAAATCTGCCGGGTTGGCGCCTGCGCCACTTGCCTGCCCGGATGTGGGCTGGCGGTACTGTTCCGAAAAAGACGGAGAAATAGAGAACCCGAATTTTAAATTTTTAACAAGGTCGGCATCAAGATTCACCCTGGTAGAATAACGGGTGTACTCAGTTCCGATAACAACGCCTTTTTGTTTGAATGCGCCGGCCGAAGCGCTGAACCTTACTTTTTCAGTTCCGCCGGAGGCATTTATTTCAAAGTCCTGCATGGGCGCCGTTCTGAATACTTCTTTTTGCCAGTTTGTTTCAGCTAATGCGGAGATGTCGCCGTCCAGTACGGCGGGATATGCACGATTGGTTAAACGACTGATATCTTTAACATACGTTACGAAGTCCTGCTTATTCAACACATCATTAAATCTGTTTACATTCTGCAATCCCGTATAAGCCGAAACAGAAAACACTGTTCTGCCGGACTTCCCTCTTTTCGTGGTAACCAGCACAACGCCATTGGCCGCGCGAGAACCATAAATGGCAGCAGAAGCCGCATCTTTTAGTACTTCTATTGACTCAATATCGTTGGGATTAATGAGCGTGAAATTTGAAGGTGATTGTAGCGGGTATCCATCAACGACATATAAGGGATCGTTAGACGCGCTTAAAGAACTAACGCCTCTAACCCGAACTGTAGGTGCAGCTCCGGGTTTCGCCCCCTGGTCGGATTGAATTTGCACACCTGCAGCAAGTCCCGCTAAGGCTTCTGCGGGTGTACTTACCGGTTGATTGCTAATATTTCGTCCATCGACTTTTGTGATTGACGCTGTTACGGTAGCTCGTGACTGTGTTCCATAACCTACCACTACAACATCGGTCAACTGTTGCCCGGTAGCCTGAAGCTGAACATTTATTACCCTCCGGTCGGTGATATTAATTTCCTGTCGGGCATATCCAACAAAACTGATTATAAGAGTACCGTTGCCCGGAGCATTAATTACAAAGTTCCCCTCTGCATCTGTTTGAGTAGATGCACCTGATCCTTTTACCTGTATAGTTGCGCCAACTACAGCACTGTCAACTGCTGTAACTTTACCCGTCACCTTTAACTGAGCAAAAAGGACGGAAGAAGAAAAACAAAAAAGGGTTATAAAGAACGCACGAATTCCTTTAAGGGGATGAATATGCGAATCTGTAGGAGAAATATCCTCGCAATGAGGTAAGCAATTCTTCATATGTTATTAGTTTTAGTTTGTATATAGGAAATCGTATTTAATTATTTTAAGAAAATGTTGTCTGTTGATTGTGCAGTAAAAAGTTTAATTACTGTCTACATTTTCTCGGGAGGGAATCTGTTGCCTGCCATGTATGTTTGAATCTGTTGATTAGGTAAAAAGCTTCAGCTCTATTATGAAGATCGTCAACTAAATCAATAAATGATAACCTGTCGTTGTATATGGCAAGTTCAATTAAGGGATTAAATAGAATTCAAAACTATAACTAATCTTCATAGAAGAGATGTTTTAATTTTTCAGAATACATGGATCATTCTACCATTCAAAAACTGATTTCTCATATAGATATGTCAATAGATACATAGTTCAATCAAGACGCTGTTGATACATTAATAAATGAAAGT
The DNA here is from genome assembly GCA_964242315.1 of uncultured Flavihumibacter sp. Lineage (GTDB taxonomy): Bacteria > Bacteroidota > Bacteroidia > Chitinophagales > Chitinophagaceae > JADCRZ01. Next base: position 2,515 of record CAXTDO010000645.1, on the reverse strand, counting down.
TTCCCGGGGTAGGAAGTGGTTGTAGCGCTAAGAAAATTATTTTCACGCTAATGTGCTGGTGTAGTGTCACATGTAAACTGATATATAAACGTCAGCCGTTCGGCCAGTTTTTTAACCACGGAGGAAGAGCCGAGGTGTCACGGAGGTCCCACGGAGGAGCCTTCTCCGTGGACCTCTGTGGCACCTCGGCTCTTCCTCCGTGGTTAAAAAAATCCAGATGGCTGACGGATAATACGTCTATTTACGGTTAACTTAACACTAGTTTGAATTAATTGTGCATTCCTGCCATAGGTTGGCATGTGAATTAATACTCCTAAAAAGTTAATAGTTAACTGATGGATAACACCATCTTGCTTTCTACTAATTACTTTTGTACCCATCATCCTCAGGAAGGCAATTGCTTTTATTACTTTATTATGTCACATGAACAGCTCCATGTTTCTGCCGCAGTGTGCTGAAACTGACATTTTAAATGCAACAGGCCAGCAGGAAGATGACATCAATTCAGTGGTGGAATATATTGACCAGGTCATTCTGGGCCATCATGATGATACTCCGGAGGATGAAGATGACGACAGCGGACAGAACTTTCATTTGGTTAAATACGTCGATTATGTATTTCAACCTTTCTTTGTTGCATCGGAGCACAGATTACCCGAAACACAGAACAGTAAGCGCTATCCTGTGCTTGAGTCGTATAAAATTTTATCGGTTTATTTTGACATCCTTTCCCCTCCCCCGGAATACTGCTGACCTGCGTTTTACATGTATTATAAATGGTAGCTGTTCTTATAAGCATTGCAGTGTTATGCTGAACCGTTACCCTCCTTTTGCTTGCCGTAAATGACCAGATAACTCTCATTTACTTCATGTAACCAATTTATTCAAATGGTATTGAACCCACTTAAGCATACGTTGCTAACGGGTTTCTTTGCTGTATGCGCAACCCTTTGTTCGCATGCGCAGGATACACTTCGTATTGCTATCAATGATGCAGAAAAACAGTTTGTAGAATCTAACCTTCAGTTGCTCGCCGAGCGGTACAACATAGACATATCAAGGGCGCAGGTGATTCAGGCTTCCCTGTATGCCAATCCGAATATCTCTTTTACAGGGAATTTTTATAATCCGGACATAAAGAAGTACCTGGACGTTAGCAACGAAACAGGCGAGTACGGCTGGAACATACAGCAACTGATCATCCTGGCTGGTAAACGCAACAAGCAGGTAAGGCTGGCTCAACTTAACATCAAACAGTCTGAAAACAACTTTCTTGATCTGCTTCGCACCCTTCGTTATACACTTAGAAGCGATTTCTATAATATCTACTTCACGCAGAATTCAATAAATGCCTATCAGATTCAGGTTGCATCGCTGGAAAGACTGAATACAGCTTACCAGGAGCTTCTTGCAAGAGGCACTGTAAGTACGGAAGTAGCCGGTGCGGCAAACGATGTGTCTGTGTCACAATCCAACCTTGCCATTGCACAAAAAGATTTACAAGCTGCTGAAGACATGTATAAGAGCAACCTGGCTACGGAGCGTGAAGTGGTGAGCGCCCGGCTTGAAGTAAGCAAAGCCCAATCCGAACTCAACCGCGCAACACAGGTGTCTTCCATTACCGGTGGCGCCAATGCCACCTATGTGCTCACCGCTCCCATAAGCGGCAGTATCATCGAAAAAATGATCACCAACAATTCCGAGGTGCGGCAGGATAACAGCACAAGCCTTTTTACGGTAGCTGACCTGTCTACAGTCTGGATCATTGCAAATGTGTACGAAGCCGACATCAATAAAATTCATTTGGGTGATGAAGCTATAGTAAACACCTTAACCGATCCTGATAAAAATTACAAAGGCAGGATCGATAAAATTTACGACGTTCTCGATCCGGCAAACCGTACCATGAAAGTGCGCATCAGCATGCCCAATTCAAACGATGAATTGAAACCTGAGATGTTCGTTACCATCAGCGTCAAAGAAGAATCGATGGGTAGAAAGCTTTCAATCCCTTCGGAAGCCGTGGTGCTGGATAACAGTAAACATTATACAATCGTAAAGCAGGCCGATAGTCTCGCTATCAGGGAAGTGCAGGTGTTGGACAGGATCGGCAGCCGCACATTTATTACAGGCCTTGCACCAGGTGAACAGGTGGTTACCAACTCGCAGGTTTTTATTTACCAGGCCCTGAATACCAAATAGCTTAATCCATTCCACATGAACAAATTCTTAAAAAAAATAATAGCGTTCTCTTTAAAGAACAAGCTATTTATATTTTTCGCCACCCTCATCCTGATTGTATGGGGCGTCATCGCTTTTAAAAACATAGCGATCGAGGCATTCCCGGATGTTACAAATACCCAGATAACCATCATCACCCAGTGGGCGGGAAGAAGCGCAGAAGAAGTTGAAAAGTTCGTTACTATTCCACTGGAAATTGCCATGAACCCGGTTCAGCAAAAAAGTTCTGTCCGTTCCACTACAGTCTTTGGATTGTCGGTGGTGAAAGTGATAT
>CAXTDO010000644.1:252-4186 GCA_964242315.1 uncultured Flavihumibacter sp. | reverse complement strand
TTACGGGACGAAATGAAGAATTGCCCGGAAAGCCATTGGTGTATACGACGTCGAAAAGTTTTATGGATTATTTTGGAATTAATTCACCCGAAGAACTGCCTAAAATAAAGGAGGTATTTGTGGATGGTAGTGTGGAAGGAACCGTTATTAAAGATATAGGAACTATGGAAGAGAATACACCGGAAAGTGCTAATGAATCAACTGAGTTAATAGAAGAATCATCTACAGAAGAAGGTTCTTTAGTAATCAGAGGCAATGGTGAATTGATAGAGGAACCGCTGGTTGTGGTAGATGAAGATACGGAAGCAGTAGACCCGGAAGTTTTAGATACGTCCGAAGAAGATGAACGGGTTGATGAGGAAATCAATAGAGAGATGGAAAATATTGACATTGAATCTCAACAGGAATCAAGTTTGTCAGATAATCAGCCGGTAGAACCGGATGATAAAGACTGAAACGGTCACTAATATAACCTAATTAATAAGTAAACCCTGGAGCTTAAACGCTGACAGGGTTTTTAGTATATTCGCAATTATGTCGCAACAATTATCTTCCGCATACCTGGTAGAACTTGCCCATGAGTTTGGCACTCCATTGTATATCTATCATGCTGAAAAAATAAAGGAACAATATCAAAAATTACAAACTGCTTTTTCAGCATGTAATGCCCGTTTTTTTTATGCATGTAAGGCGCTGAGTAATATCAATGTGCTTAAATATGTACAAAGTATTGGCGCTTCACTCGATTGTGTGAGCATCAACGAAGTGAAGCTGGGATTCAAGGCCGGCTTTACAAAAGACAGGATCCTGTTCACGCCAAATTGTGTAGACTTTGGTGAAATTGAAGAAGGGAAAGAGCTTGGTGTGCATATTAATATAGACAGCATCTCCATGCTGGAAAAGTTTGGAACCCGGTACAGAGATACCTATCCTATCTGCATTCGCTTTAACCCGCATATTATGGGTGGTGGCAATTATAAAATATCAACGGGTCATATCGACAGCAAATTCGGTATCTCTATTCACCAGATGCGGCATATTGAAAGAATTGTAAAGACTACCAACTTATTTGTTCGTGGCATACACATGCATACCGGCAGCGATATCAAAGACGTAAGCATTTTTCTTCAGGGACTTCAAATAATGTTCGACCTGGCGAAGCATTTTCCGCGTCTGGAATTTATTGACCTGGGAAGCGGCTTTAAAGTGCCTTATAAGGAAGGCGATGTTGAAACCGATATTAACCTGTTAGGACAAAAAGTAACAGAAGCGTTCAAAAACTACGGACAGGAAAACAATCGTAATATAGAAGTATGGTTTGAGCCCGGTAAATTTCTGGTAAGTGAATGCGGATACTTTATAGTGAAGACAAACGTTATCAAACAAACCACAGCTACTGTTTTTGCGGGTGTTAACAGCGGGTTCAATCATTTGATCCGTCCGATGTTTTACGACTCTTATCATCGTATTGAAAATCTTTCCAATACAGATTCCGGAGAACGCATTTATACGGTTGTTGGTAATATTTGTGAAACCGATACGTTTGCCTGGGACAGGCAACTTGCCGAGATTCGTGAAGGTGACTTACTGGTTTTTTATAATGCAGGTGCTTACGGTTTTGAAATGTCGTCAAATTTCAACTCCAGGTTAAAGCCCGCAGAAATTATGGTGTTAAATGAAAAGGCTCACCTGATACGTAAAAGAGAGGAGTTCGACGATCTTCTAAAAAACCAGATAGAAGTGTTATAAATCAATATTCATATCCAAGTTAATAATAAGACGGTCTTTTGCTATGAGTAGTCAGCTATCAACTCTCAGAAGGAAATGTGCCTGTATTAATCTGCTGACTGCTGATAGCACGTCACAAAAACCTGTTCACTTTTCTCCCCATTCTAACAGTTAACGCTACACGAAAAGTCTTGTTATTGCAAGGCTACGGGTTAACCTATGTTTACCTGTAAACAATTGCACCTACTACCCTTAAATAAAACAAGAATAAGGGTTGTATCAGATATACTTCAGCATCTCTTCCACGTTTCAACACGTAGTTATACTTATATATCTCAATTTTTTACTTGAAAAACAAAATTATGCTTACTATGAATTCATCTCAACAAAAGGGTATAGAGACCAATGATAGAATCATTGCGCCACTATCAAGAAGGAAGTTTCTTGGGTATGCGGGAGCTGCTACCGGTTTAATGGCAGGATTGGCGGCTTGCAGTAAAGACGACAATAATAGCGGTGTAGACCTGCTAAGCGGTGATTTCGGCATTCTCAATTATGCGTACGCGCTGGAACAATTAGAAGCGGCATTCTACACTCAGGTGATTGCTACTCCTTACGCCGGTATCACTGCTGATGAAACGGCAAGACTTACCGAGATTCGCGATCATGAAATAGCACACCGCGAATTCTTTAAAAATGCCTTAGGTGCAAAAGCTATCGTTGCCCTGGAAGTTAATTTCAGCTCTATCAACTTTACTTCAAGAGACAGTGTATTAGGGACTGCAAAGGCTTTTGAAGATCTTGGTGTTTCAGCCTATAACGGTGCAGGCAAACTGATAACAGATCCTAACTATTTGGTATTAGCCGGCAAGATTGTTTCTGTGGAAGCGCGTCACGCGGCTTTCATACGCGACCTTATAAGTAACGGGTCGTTCGCAGACAGTACGGTGATAGATGCAAACGGTTTGGATAAGAGCCGTACACCTCCTGAAGTACTGGCTATAGCCGGCGCTTATATCAAAACAAAGATCAACGCAAGTAATTTACCAACCTCTTAATTTTTAATACTATGAATTTTAATAACATTTTCGGTGAAATAGAAAAGGTTGATCCGGAAGTTTACAACCGGCTCGATACACGCAGAGCAGCCATGAAAGGCTTCGCTAATATTGGTGGTAAACTTGCCCTGGCAGCAGTGCCTCTGGCTTTTGGTAGTATGTTTAAAAAAGCATACGCTGGTACTAAAAATACCAAAGAGTCGGCGCTGCTTGTTTTAAATTATGCTTTAACGCTGGAGTATCTTGAAGCGGAATTTTACACGACCGCTCTTGCCTCAAGTGGTCTTATTCCCGCAGGTGCTGCAATGGGGGCTATTCAAACTATTTCAGCGCATGAAACATCACATGTGGCCTTTTTGAGAACTGCCATAACTGCATCAGGTGGAACGCCTATTGCTAAACCAAGTTTTGATTTATCAGGAGGAAGCGGAAGCGGAAACGGGCCTTTTAAAAATGCTTTTTCAAATTATGCGCTGTTTCTTGCTGTTGCTCAAACACTGGAAGATACAGGCGTTAGGGCCTACAAAGGCCGCGCCGCTGAATTAGTTAAAGGTGGAGATCTGTTAACCGCCGCCTTGAATATTCATTCGGTTGAAGCACGTCACGCCTCTCATATCAGACAGATGCGTAAGGCAAATGGTGTGGATATAAAACCATGGATCACCGGAGTAGTAAGTGGTGTAACACCTGGTTTAGTGGAAGCAAATTATGTCGGTGAAGATCTTACCGTTCAGGCTACCATCAACATTGTTAATATCAATGGTATGGGTATCTCTGTAAATGCAGCAACGGAAGCTTTTGATGAGCCTTTATCAAAAGATGATGTATTGAAAATAATAGCAGTATTTTTTAAACCATAAATGGTTTTTTAATCACAGGTCTGAACCTTGATTTATACGATTGAAGGATTATCTTGATTGGAAGGCATTCCTTTATCATGATAATCCTTCAATCATGTAAATCAAGGTTCAGGCCTGTGGTTAAAAAAATCAATTAGAATCTAACTCAGCAACATGTAAAAATTAATAACGATATTCAATGTACAATCTGGTAGCATGAATACGCATTTGCAAGACTTTATAGCTTTAATGAAACATCCTGTAAAATTCAGGATGTTTTTATTTTCAAAATTACAGAGTGCTTATTTT
>CAXTDO010000644.1:0-242 GCA_964242315.1 uncultured Flavihumibacter sp. | reverse complement strand
ACCCAGCGCTTACTTCGCAGGAGTTCGTATAAAAGACATCAATGGAAGCAGTTGCGCCGTTACTATTCCATACAAATGGTTTTCTCAAAATCCATTTAAATCTACCTACTTTGCCTGTTTGGGTATGGCAGCAGAAATGAGTACCGGAGCACTTGCCATGGCTCATCTGCATAAGAGTACACCGGCCGTATCCATGCTGGTAACAGCATTGGAAGGAAGCTTTATTAAGAAAGCCACTGATT
>CAXTDO010000643.1:0-4190 GCA_964242315.1 uncultured Flavihumibacter sp. | reverse complement strand
CAAGTCCTTGCAAAATGCCTAAATTAAAAGTAGCAGAACGTATGCCGCCGCCCGAGAATGCCAGGGCGTAAAGATTCATATCATTCGCTTTTTGAAAAATGTCTTTAATTTCCGACTTGTCCCTGCCATTTAAGGTGATTGAATTTTCTAAGTTGGTAATATACTCTTCTCTTTCACGCCAATAACGATTGTCCCTGATTTCTTCCAGTTCCGCTTTAAAAATCGTTTCAAAAGAGTAAGGCACTTCCTTATTATAAAGGTGGCTAAAAAGTATTTTGTCATCTAACAGCAATGTTGTTGCATCTAATTTTGTTTCTTCTTGCAGGGCTTTAAATTCATTTAAATATTTAACTTCATCAGTGTTTAGTAATTTGTTTATGAGTTCATTACTTACGTTCCACATCTGTAAGACCCGTTGCCGGCGCGGGGCAAATTTTCCGCCATCCAATGCCAATACAATCCGAACAGGCAGGTATTGCAGTACTGAAGCAAGGTTAACCCGTTCCTCAGGATATTCATATAGTATTTTTCGAATCACTTCCCGCCAGATAAAAGGAGTTGGATACGTGCCGTGATTATTTGCCGACGGTTCAGATGCTTCTTTACTGTTTGAATATTTGGTAGGATAGCGTGTTATAGTAGATGCCCGCATCCGCTCGTTGTTTTGTATCCATTCTACAAGCGCCTGGGCTATAGTGAGTGTATAACTTATTGCCAGTGCAACATCAGGCGTTTCTTTGCTGGTCCAAACAAGTTCAATGGCTCTTGCGCCAAAACTGTCTTTCTTAAGATTTTTATAATCGACAGTTTCGTCACTTTTATTTGAGAAAATAAATCTTTCCATAGTCTCTGAAAAGTCTTCAGGGGCTATAGTTAAAATACTCAGTTTTTCTTTTTCCCTTTCATTCGAAATGGCGCCTTTCAGCAGAACCGTTTGTATGGTAGTAATAAAAGAGACTGCCCGGGCGGTTAAATCGGTTATTGTATTCATGGTAAGTTTTTCTTTGTAAACTTATATTAACTACCCAGGTGGCTAGTTATAAAAATATTGAATGAGGATTGCAGAGGATATTGTTGAGTTGCCAGCTTAAAAGCACCATCGATTACTTCAGTAGAATAAAATTATAGTGATTTTTTTGTATTTAAAATAATATTTAAACCGAGCAGAAGGGCTGCGCTTGTACCCGAAATCGACAATAAAACCGTTTTGATTGCATGCTACCGTTAGTACACAAATGTTATAAAGATCATCCCTATAAAATATAGTTGCAGTTCTAAGCAACTGGCTGTAAATTTTAAAATGCTGAATAAACGTAACGTAGTGCCGGTAGGCACGTAACATCGGTTAATGCTACACATGATGGCTCTTATGAAAATCGTTATTAACCGATATTGCGTGCCTACCGGCACTGGGCGTACGCGTATTTGTTTTTCTACCGACATTGTGTGCCTAACGGCACTGCACTCCAATTCAACTGATGATCGGCTCAACTATATGCGTAAATAAATTACATATAAACTTGTGTGCTAACGGTAGCCGTTGGAGGGAGATGGGCGAACAGCCTCACTTTGCACTCGGTGCCTTCAATTGAATTTTCTTAACCTAATGACATTGCGGTAAGAACACACTAACCTTCTTCTTCTTTGAGTAGTTAGGGCTTTAGACAAAAGCATATGAATGTCGTCAGAACGTTTTGTACACTAAAGTTCAGATTCCACCGTTTAAGGATCGCTCTCATAGATACTCGACAAGATTATCTGCAGGGTTTTTTTTGCGTGAAAACAGGCATATTTTGATAGATTTACGGAACCCCTTATATTTCAAGTAACAGACATGAATAAGAATTATACCCTCATCTGCCTTTTTTTGTTTTCTTTGAATGCCCATTCCCAACTTAGCAACATAAAAATAGGTTACCAGGAATTTCCGACAACCATAACGGGCCATGCTTCGGATAGTATAGGAAATATGTACTACAGCGGAAATTTTAAAGGACAGCTCAATGTGGGAGGACAGACTTTAGAAAACGGTCAGGGGCTGCAGGATATATTTTTGGTAAAAACAAATGCTGCCGGCAAGGTGCTGTATGCCAAAACATTTGGCTCAAAAAATGACGACTTCGCCCCTTCAGACGGTTTAACTTACACCCATAACAATATTTACCTGCTAACAAACATAATCGAAACTGTCAGTTTTCAATCCATTACAGTATCCCCTTATTATAGTCTGACAGGTAACAATACAAGCTGTATTGTGAACACAGATACTGCAGGCAATGTAAAATGGGTGAGCAAAACCAATTTACTTGTTGGTAAGATTTATGCCAGCAATAATATCATTCACGTATTTGGCCTGGTTGCACCAGCCAGGGGGGCTGTAAAATACAATGATATAACTGTATATGATTCTTCGGGATTTAGATCGATGGTCCACCTGATGTTGGATAGTTCCGGTAACCTGATTAATTATAAATCTATCACTCCGCGTACAACTGATCAGAGTGTCCAAAGTTTGATATATGTGTCTACCTATTCAGATGGAAAGTTGTGTATGCTTCTCGGTCCAAGCGGCAATCAGTCTTTTCGGGTAGGGGAAAATACTGTTGCTCTCCCTAACATACTGCAAAACTATTATGTTCTTGTTAAGACAGACACCGCTTACTCTAACGTCAGTTCTATAGTGCTAAACAACAACAGCGTGAATATGCTAAGCACGGCAGGCAGGTCTCAATTTCCTTTAGCGCTGTCTAAACAGGATTCTATTTATCTCATATTAACAACCGATAATGCAACACCACTTTCATACAATGGCCTGGATGTAAATGCATACAGGCGAAATGCATTTATCGTACTCGATCCCGACCTTCGAGCCAGGAGAGTAGTGGATTTGGGAAGTTCTTATGTTGGTACTGATTATGTTAATACCAGCAGAAGAAGATTGCTTTTCAGAAGTATTGCCAATCTAAACAACAGTCTTTTGTTTACAGGTTTTTATGCCGGGGCAAACGAGTCTCCGATAAACGGAATCACCCACATCGATAGAAACTTTACTTTTCTTCCGGGTCTTTTTGCTACGGTGGATATTAATGGTGGCAGTAGGAGCTTTGTGGCAAAAGCGACACTTGATTTTACATCAAGCTCTTTTGATTGGATCGGTGATCACACACCTTATGGAACCTCGTATCTCGATCAGCTTTTTTTTCACGTAGTAAGTGACTCTTTAATTACTTTCTCATTCAATGTAGATAATGTCTGGAATCCCTGGATAATCAATTCAAATATGAAGGTAACCGCGGGAGGGATGGTTCGAAATGCTGATATGGCAGATGTTTCGCAATTCGTTGAATATTTATCAGATGGCAGTCGCATCGTAATCGGGTATGCAAGTGGCAGAACAGCACTCGATTCTGTTGGCGCTAATTTCCAGTCAATCCGAAGGAAAAGGGATGTTTTTATCACGAGGATAACCTCTGCCGGAACAGTAAAGTGGTATAAACGATTCTCGTCCACGTTTGACATACCTATTGCCAAAAGGCTGATGATAAAAGACAACAAAGCCTATTTTCTAATAGATTATGAAGGTGGTGTAAACGAATCAAATTTTTTAAGTGTTAATGATAAGGCGTATAGTATGGGTTCATCTTCAAGCCTATTTGCAAGTGCCGACACTTCCGGCAATATCACGGTAATTAATCTTGAAAATGATTATTACAAGTCTGCTATACTCAACGATTTCAATTTTTTCTCCAATGGGGATATTGGGCTGCTTACATCACTCACTTCCAACGCGTCTGTTACTTATGGCAGTTTCCCTTTCGGACAAGGAACTTATTTATTAAGAATCAACAAAGATGCATACAGCATTGCTTCTGCAAGGAAAATTTTTACTAATTTTTATCTTGTACCGGATCATATTGAAATCGGTAGTAACGATCAAATCTTGTTAGCCGCAATGCTCAATGTAAGTGTCAATGTACAAGATCAATTTTCTACCCTGCGTATTCACGACGGCTTTACTTTTACTGATTCTGTTGTGGTGGAAAACAATGTAGTGGGACAAGGCGTAGGCGGACTGGGCATATTAAACATGAGCTGGAATAAAATAAATTGGTATAAAAGAACCGGTGGTTTAATTGGCTTCGGTATTCGAGGTGACTTCTGCAAAGTTTTTAGCAGTAACGATAAAATGT
>CAXTDO010000642.1:0-4196 GCA_964242315.1 uncultured Flavihumibacter sp. | reverse complement strand
TACCCACCCCCGTTATGTCCTGCGGACATAACGTCCCCTCCAACGGAGGGGATGGCCGGCCAATAACAACACTAAGGCTGAAGCAACCTGATCGCGCGGGGCACTACCCTGATATCGAATGTGGGAGCGGTTGTTTTCGGATCTCCGTCAATGTGCAGCGGAGCATTGTTGCTGTTTATAACGGTTAGTGAAGCTGTTTGAAAATATAAAATATTTCTCTTACCCGGCGAATCTATAAAATCCTGTTTGGCATTAATGCCGGCAACCTGACTTAAAACAGATAACGGCAATAGCAGCTTGTTCATCTTTTTCACAATTACTATATCAAGCAACCCATCACTCAGGTTTGCTTTGGGAGCAATGGTAACATTATTGCCAAACTGATTGCTGTTAGCAATACTTATAAAATAAGCTTCGGTTTTTATTGAATTTTCACCCGTAATAATTTCGAATAAATATGGCTTTGCAGAAAAAAAATTAGCAACAGAAACCTTTACGTAAGACTTTAAACCTCTCTGATTTGCTTTTGCAAAATCATGAGCCACCCTGGCATCAAAGCCTATTCCGCAAAGCATACACGAAAACTGGTCATTGATGTAAAAGCCATCAATAAACGAAGCGCTTCCTTTAAAGATAACTTTTAGCGCCTGAGTACTATCCCTTGGAATTGCGGCTGAAAGAGCCAGTCCGTTTCCTGAGCCCATAGGAATAATACCAATATTGATATCAATGCCTATCAAAATAGAGGCTACGGCATTTACAGAACCATCCCCGCCACAAATTACCACATCAGTTATTCCTTCATTTTTGATCTTCTGAACCAGATATTCATAGTTGCCATCAGCCCTGGTATCATGAATTTCATATTCAATTCCTGTAGCGTCGGTCTCTTTCAGGATCTTCTCCTTTAATGAAACCTTGCCTCTGGTTCCGGAGATGGGATTTACGAGATAGATGATCTTTCTGGGCATAATACTTTTTAATGATTAATGGTTAATGATTAATTATTAATTGTTAGTGATTCACAATTCACATTAATGATTAATTATTAACCGTAACCGTTAATCATTAATCATTAATAATTAATCATTATTCTACCATCTTACCAGCGCACTTGCCCAGGTAAATCCGCTTCCGAAGGCGGCCAGACAAACAAGGTCGCCTTCTTTAATCAGGCCTTCCTGCAAGGCTTCACATAGGGCAATGGGAATGGAAGCGGCGGTAGTATTGCCATACCGCTGAATATTATTGTAAACCTGGTCGTTGCGCAACTGTAATTTCTGTTGAACAAACTGGCTGATGCGAAGGTTCGCCTGGTGCGGGATCAGCATATTGATATCGGAAGATGTCAACCCGTTTGCCTGTAAAGCTTCCATAATAACTTCGGGGAATTTTACCACCGCTTTTTTAAACACCGAGGGGCCATCCATCGCAGGGAAGTTCTGTGCTTTATCAATCATCTCGTGACTCATAAACATGTTGCTGATCTCTGCTTCCTCAAAATCAGCAACCGGCTGAGGCACCCAGTGATTGGCATGGGTTCCCGGATTAAACATGGCTAGTATTTCGGCGCTTTCTCCATCGCTGTGAAGATGGGTGCTTAAGATGCCCTGGCCTTCGGCTTTGGCAGGTTGCAACACTACAGCTCCGGCGCCATCGCCAAAAATTACACTGATGTTTCTTCCTCTTGTGCTGAAGTCCAGTCCGAAAGAATGCTTTTCACTGCCGATCACTAGAACATTTTTATACATACCCGACCTGATGAACTGATCGGCAACACTCAGTGCATAGATAAACCCGCTGCATTGGTTACGGACATCCAGGGCGCCGATTTCCTTCATTTTTAAAGCCCGCTGCACCAACACGCCGCAACCGGGAAAATAATAATCCGGACTCAACGTTGCAAAAACAATAAAATCAATTTCCTGGGCTGTTGTTCCCGCCCGTTCCATCGCAATTTTAGCTGCTTCCACACCCATGGTAGTGGTGGTTTCTTCTTTGCGATCCGCGAACCTTCTTTCCTTAATTCCTGTTCTCTCCTGAATCCATTCATCATTGGTATCCATGAACTTCGTAAGGTCATGATTGGTGAATACGTTTTTGGGAACATACATTCCGATACCCTTTATTTGAGATCTTATCATATCGTAGCAATATTAGAAAGGTAAATTACGAAAAGAAGTATCAATTCAAAACACTATCATGCGTGCTGTTAACTTTAAGCCTCTCTTCTCTTACCTTTGCCTACTATTTTCTAAAAAGAACAATAACACTTATCAATGTCTAACGCTCATTTATCAGAACAGGAGATCATCCGAAGAGATAAACTCGAAGAATTAAAGAAACTGGGAATCAATGCTTATCCTGCTCCGCTGTATCCAGTAAATATTACTGCTGCCGCCATTAAACAGGATTATAAAGGGGAAGAAAATAAAGCCGATTTTGCTGATGTTTGCATTGCCGGACGCATTATGAGTATACGCGATATGGGTAAGGCAAGCTTTGCTGTTATTCAGGATACTACCGGTAAGATTCAGCTTTATGTAAAGAGAGATGATATTTGTAAGGGTGATGACAAAACATTGTATGATAAAGTATGGAAACATCTGCTTGACCTGGGAGACATCATAGGGGTAAAAGGATTTGTATTTACCACAAGAACCGGAGAAACCTCCATACATGTTGCAGAGCTGATGGTACTATCAAAATCATTGAAACCGTTGCCGGTTGTAAGAGAAAAAGACGGTGAAACATTTGATGAAGTAACCGATCCGGAGTTCCGTTACCGCCAGCGTTATGCAGACCTGATAGTGAATCCCTCCGTTAAAGAAACATTCATCAAGCGAACAAAGATGATGAATGCTTTCCGCGAATTCTTGAATGCAAAAGGCGCACTGGAAGTTGATACGCCGGTGCTGCAATCCATCCCCGGGGGTGCGGCAGCCCGCCCTTTTGTTACGCATCATAACGCATTGGATACCGCATTTTATCTGCGTATTGCCAATGAACTTTATCTGAAGCGCCTGATCGTAGGAGGCTTTGACTGGGTGTATGAATTCAGTCGCAATTTCCGCAATGAAGGAATGGACAGAACTCATAACCCGGAATTCACCGTGCTGGAATTTTATGTGGCTTACAAAGATTATTTGTGGATGATGGAAACAACGGAGCAAATGCTGGAGCAGGTTGCCATTGCTACCAATGGCACTACGAAAGTGCTGGCCGGTGATACTGAAATAGACTTTAAAGCCCCATACCGCCGCATTACCATGTACGACGCTATAAAAGAATTTACCGGCATAGACATTTCCGAAATGGATGAAACTGCGCTTATGGATGTATGTAAGGAACTACATCTAAAGGTTGATAAAAGCATGGGAAAGGGCAAACTGATCGATGAGCTCTTCAGCGAAAAATGTGAACACCACTTTGTGCAGCCTACTTTTATCATTGATTACCCTATTGAAATGAGCCCCCTTACAAAAAAGCACCGCACCAAACCCGGTGTAGTAGAACGTTTCGAGCTAATGATTAATGGAAAAGAAATGGCCAACGCTTATACCGAATTAAATGATCCGCTGGAGCAAAGAGAACGCTTTGAAGAGCAGTCAAAGCTAATGGAGAGAGGTGATGATGAAGCCATGTACATCGATTATGATTTTCTTCGCGCGCTTGAATACGGCATGCCGCCCACCTCAGGCATCGGTTTTGGAATAGACAGGCTATGCATGCTCCTCACCGCCCAGCCGTCCATTCAGGACGTGCTGCTGTTTCCGCAGATGCGGCCTGAGGTGTTTGATGCGGATCAGGTTTGAGGTATGAGGTATGGGGTTTTACCTCATACCCCATACCTCATACCCCATACCTGACACTCACACCTGCTTCTTCCTCAAATTCCTGTAAGCCAGCCACGTACTTACTACCATCATCAAAGAACCCACTAAAAACGGTGCGCCGGGAAAATTTACCGGCGCCGAAGGGCCCGTAAACTTTGCAAACAATGTAGTCATCAGTGGCGGACCAACAATGGATGTCATGCTCATGAGGCTTGTTAGCGCGCCTTGTAATTCTCCTTGCTCATTTTTGGGAATGTTACCCGAAATGATGCCTTGCAAAGCAGGACCCGCAATGCCACCCAGTGAATAAGGAATGATGAAAGCAAACGTCATCCAACCCCTGATGGCGAAGGCAAATAA
>CAXTDO010000641.1:0-4207 GCA_964242315.1 uncultured Flavihumibacter sp. | reverse complement strand
CTCATAACATTCCTATCACGCTGTCTCTTCCATCCCTGGGGCCTTTTCAGATCGCTCCCGGCATCAGCTACCAGGAAAAATGGTATGCACGTAAATTGTACCGGTCATGGAATAAGGTTGCCAGTAAAGTAGACACCACCATCCAGAACGGTTTTTTTACAGCAAGAGATGTTTCATTCAGCCTCGGAATCAATACGGCATTATTCGGGACTTTTAACTTTGGAAAAAACAGTAAGATAAAGGCTATCAGGCATGTGGTGCGGCCAACGTTCAGCATAAACTATAAACCCGATCTGGCTAAAAAGGATTACTATGGCATCCAGTCAGATACATCGGGAAGAATCACCCGGTTTTCACCTTATGATGGCAGTATCTTCGGCGCTTTCAGTGAGGGAAGGTTTGGGGGAATCGGTTTTGGAATAGATAACAACCTTGAAATGAAAACGCGGTCCAAAACGGATACCGGCCAGGCTGCCGATAAAAAGGTAAAACTGATAGATGGATTTGGGTTTAACAGCGGGTACAATTTAATGGCCGACTCTTTCAAGCTTTCTCCTTTCAGTCTTTATATACGAAGTACTTTATTTGAAAAAATAAATATTACTATGGGTGGCGTTCTTGATCCTTACGCGGTAGACAGTAAAGGATACCGTATCAACAAGTACACCTGGCAGGGAGGTAAATTCTCGCCCGGACGAATTACCAACGGTACCATCGCCGTTTCTACTTCGTTCCGGAGCAAAGAAAACGGCGACAAAAAGAAAAAGGCCGACTCTATTAATAGGGCAGAAGGGATGCCAATGACCATGGAAGAGCAACAGGCAGAGTTAAATTATATCCGTAACAACCCTGCCGAGTTTGCTGATTTTAACATTCCCTGGTCTGTTAATCTTTCTTACTCTCTTAACTTTTCGAAAGCCATCAAAGCTGATTACAGCGGCTATGAAACGCAGATCAATTCAAACTTAAGTGTTAACGGTGATTTCAATTTAACACCCGAATGGAAACTGGGAATGAATAGTTATTACGATTTCAAGACCTCCTCCATACAATCGCTTACCATGTTTTTATCCAGGAACCTGCATTGCTGGCAGATGTCCATCAACGTTACACCGGTGGGGCCTACACGATATTTTAATATTACCATCAATCCGAAGTCGAGCCTCCTGCGGGATATTAAGGTTAACAGGAGCAGGTATTTTTATGGGCAGTAAGCCTCCTTATTGTAAGTTTTTTTTTAAACACAGAGAGCACAGAGGGTTTCCTCCCTCTGTGCCCTCTGTGTTTAAAAAAAACTATCTGTAGTTCGCCACATAATATTCCGTCATTACCTTAAAAATCTTTTCTTTCAACTCCACCACCGTAGCACCAACCGGGAGCACCGGTGCTAAGAAATGCATCTCAAGCCGGTGCGGCCACACAAAAAATGTTTTATCACCAGGCAGCACCTTCCTGGTATTGAAGATGAGGGTAGGAATAATTGGTTTGCCCGTATCAATAGAAAGCCGGAAAGCCCCATCATGAAATGATTTCAGTGGTTCAGACGTATTATTGCGGGTACCTTCCGGGTAGATGCTCATGTGCAACCCAATATCGAGCACCTGTTTCATTTTCTGGTAACTGTCACGTCGGCTTCTCTCGCTGTTCCTATCCACCAATATACTCCCCATTGCATATAAAATCCCGAATACAGGCACTTTTGCCATCTCTTTTTTTGCAATGGTTTTATTGCCACCCGGTATGTACGGACAAGAAACGGGCACATCCATTAAAGAATTATGGTTGCATACAACGATGTAATTCTTACCGGCTTCGAAATTCTCAGATCCCTTAACGGTAAGATGGCAGCCAATACCGTTTAAAAAGATTTCCATCCACACTTTAGATAAGGCAATAAAGCGACGTGTCATTTTCGGCTCCGGCATCTTTCTTATAATTAGAAAGGGAATCATAAACAGCAGCATCGATGTTACAAATACAATGACAGCCCATACGGCCCATATCCTGCCAAATATTTCCCGGAAAAACTTCATTTAATGATTAATTATTAATGATTAATTATTAACAGTTAGTTGTTGATTATTAATGGTTAATGGATAAATATAGAGAGTTCAGGTAAAGTAAAATTAATTTCGGTAACCAACCGTTTATAATTAATCATAAATAATTAATCATTAAAATTAGAGTTTCCAGTCAATAGGATCGATGCCATGTTTCGCCAGGTACTCATTTGTTTTGGAAAAATGACGGCAGCCAAAGAAGCCTTTGTCGGCCGAAAAGGGAGAGGGATGGGCGGCTTTCAATACCAGGTGTTTTGTTTCATCTATGAGCGCCTGTTTTTCCTGCGCGAACTTTCCCCATAAAATGAAGACCACATTTTTTTCCAGGGCGGATATTTTTTCAATGACCGCATCGGTGAACTGCGTCCAGCCGATTTTAGCATGACTGCCAGCTTCGGAAGCTCTTACTGTTAAGGAAGTATTGAGAAGCATCACACCCTGCTCCGCCCATTTGGTGAGGTTACCGCTTTTTGAAATGGAAATCCCGACATCATCATGAAGTTCTTTGAAAATATTTACAAGCGATGGCGGGGGCGCTACTCCGTCAGGAACCGAAAAACTCAGTCCGTGAGCCTGGCCTTTACCGTGGTAGGGATCCTGTCCGAGTAAAACAACCTTAACGCGGTCAATCGGTGTATGGTCAAAAGCATTGAAAATTAATTTGCCAGGCGGATAGATTGTTTTGCCGGCGGCTTTTTCTGTTTTTAAAAATAAAATGATCTGCTGAAAATATGGTTTCTCAAATTCGGCTTTAAGCGCTTCCTTCCAGCTTTCTTCTATGGTAACATCCATGATTTTAATTTTGGTAAAAGTAAAAAGCAAAATGGGATATGCGATATTTTTTTAACTACAGGAAATGTCTGAACTGTGATTTAATGATTAAATGAAAACTATGGGACGTTTCATAGCCTTCATTTAATCATTAAATCACAGTTCAGACATTTTTCTATCTCCGGCAAATTCAAACCCTTAATCTTTTCGTTATACAGCCGGTTATATTGTTGGTATCGTTTAGCACCTACACTGCTTGCAGCGCCGCTGGCAATCATCCTTACCAGGTAGTTAAAGAAAGAACGGTTGCGGCTGCGTTCATAAAATATTTTACCCACTCTCTTGCGATTGTTGGTTTTTATAACGAAACTGTTTGCAGCAAAGGTGATCAGTGCGGTTAGCAAAGTCTTTTTTTGATCGTTGGCTGCTTTAAGAAACTCTACTTTGAGATTGCGATAAAAAAAACGCATTTCACCCAGCGATACGTACTCTTGGCCAATAGCCCTGATCTGCACAGAGTCAACCATCCCGGATTTGATTCTTACACTCATAACAGGCAGCAGAAAAGGATTTAATATCTTCAGATTGAAGGGCTGCATTGTTACTGTAACGGGAAATGATGCGAGTGTGTCGGTATAAGTTTCTTTCATCCGGAGCTGTATGTAGGCGGTGTCCATAAGATAACCTGAAGCCAGTACTTGCAGACTATCCCTGGCTAAAAGATCATAATTTTTTATGTTACCGATGGTAGCTTTCAAACGAGTAAAACGGATATTACCTGTCTGATTGGTTTTTTCGCTCACCTCATGATAGCTTATGCTTCCATTACTGAAGCTAACGGAATCGATCAGGGTTTTAAGCGGTAAATTTTTTATTAAGGTAACCGGCAATCCTTTCAAGATATCCGTTTGCAGAGGCAGGTGTTTATCACGGGTATCATTCAACAGGGCGTTACTGATATGAATATGGCCTACTTTTAAAATGGTATCTTTCAGCCAGGATGCTACATCAATGTTATCTAAAAACGCCTGCCCGGTTTCCAGCGTAATATAATCTTTCTGAAAAGTTTGAGCAGCAGTAAACGCAATTTTATCTAATTGTGGCTGGTAAGAAAACGAATCCAGAGTAAGCTGGCTATTGCTGCCTTTTAGTCCGTTTATCGTTACCCTGCTTTTATCATTTTTATAACTAAGGTTTGCATTACTGAATGTTGCGGGCGGGTTGGCAGTAAAATAATTTACCGGATTGGCAATATCTTTTTTATTTATTGAGAGATTTGAAAGATGAATGGCGTTTAACTGTAAAGTATCAGCCAGGCCGGAGCGTCGCTTGTTTAACAAACTGATATGAGGAAGATCTATGCTACCATCTATCAC
>CAXTDO010000640.1:0-4220 GCA_964242315.1 uncultured Flavihumibacter sp. | reverse complement strand
GTTGTCATCGTTAGGGCAGCAGATATACAATGATATTGTGAAAAAGGGATTGAAGCTCACCAAAGATCAATTGTACAGTATCAACAAAGCCTCCGTAAAAGATGCCATCATTATTTTCGGAACCGGGTGTACCGGTGAAATAGTAAGTAACGAGGGACTGATATTTACCAATCATCATTGCGGTTATGATGCCATTACTTCAGCCAGCTCGGTGGAGCATAACTACCTTAGCAATGGCTTTTATGCAAAGAAAAAAACCGAGGAGATCCCCGCCAATACTTTAACTGTTCAGTTTCTGCTGAAAGTGGAGGATGTTACCAAAGAAGTGGAAGAATCACTGAAAGGACTGAATGGAGAAGAACGCGGTAATAAACAATCTGAAGTGTTTTCAAAAATAAATGAAAAATACTCCAATCCTTCACAGAGTATCGAAGCCAGAACAAATGCCATATTTAAGGGCAACCAGTTCCTGGTATTTGTGTACCAGCGTTTTAAAGATATCCGCCTGGTAGGCGCTCCTGCGGAAAGTATCGGAAAATCTGGCGGCGATACCGACAACTGGGAGTGGCCGCGGCATACCGGCGATTTTTCGGTATTCAGGGTATATGCCTCTAAAGAAGGTAAACCGGCAGATTATAATACAGAGAACGTGCCTCTGAAGCCCAAATATTTTTTGCCCGTTTCCATTAAAGGGTTAAAGGATGGTGATTTCTCCATGATTTACGGATACCCCGGCAGTACCAACCGGTATGAAAGTTCTTTTGGTGTAAAGCAGGCTACGGATATCAGTAATCCTGCATTGGTAAAATTGCGGGACGTGCGGTTAAAACTGATGTTTGAAGAGATGAAAAAAGACCCTGCTATAAAGTTACAGTTAGCTTCCAGTTATGCCTCTATTGCTAACTACTGGAAATTTTATGATGGCGAAACCAAACAACTGTTAAAATACAGGATTTTTGAAAAGAAGCAACAGGATGAAAAAACATTTCAGCAATGGGCCAAAGGCAAACCGGAATTTGAGAACATCTTTGCAGACTGGGGTAAGGCTTATGATGCCTGGAGACCTTACAGCAAGCACCGCGTTTACATAACTGAAGGCATACTGGGATCTCCGTTAGCTATGTTTGCATCTTCTTTGTCACAGCTTGAAAGAGTGTTGGTAAATACCGGTGTTAAACCCGATGATGCAAAGAAAGTACTCGCAGACGCCAACACAAGGCGAAAAGCATTTTTAGAATCTGAGAATATCATCTCCGACCAGCAGATCATGGCTGCTACTGCTATGATGTTTTACCAGGACGTAGATAAAAACCAGCATCCTATCGGTTTTTTTGAAAACATCAAAGGTAGTTTCGGTGATTTAAATAACATAAATACTTATAATAAATGGGCGGCAGAAGTATTTAAATCAACCATGATATTCAATGATACCAAATGGAATGCTTTTATGGCAACTCCCAATGCAATCACCTTACAGAATGATATGGCTTATGGGTATGCCAGCAGCTTCTTAAAAAATTACACCGGTAAATACCTGACATTCTTCCAGCAATTTACTTCCCGTAACAATGATCTGGGAAGACTTTACCTGAAAGGCGTCATGCAGATGAACCCGACAAAAATGATGTATCCCGATGCCACTTTTACCATGCGGCTTAGCTATGGCAACGTAAAAAGCTATCAACCCCGCGATGCTGTAAAATATGATTATGTAACAACCATGAAAGGCGCCCTTGACAAACATATTCCAGGCGATTATGAATTTGATCTGCCATCGAAGTTACTGGATCTCGCAGCAAAAAAAGATTTCGGCCAGTATGTTGATAAACTAAGGAATGACCTTGTATTGTGTTTTATTACTACCAATGATATCACCGGTGGTAATTCGGGATCGCCTGTTTTAAACGGAAGCGGAGAATTGATAGGACTTGCGTTCGATGGTAATTATGAAGCGCTTAGTCACAAGATGGCTTTCGATAAAGACCTCAACCGTACTATTTGCGTGGATATCCGTTATGTATTGTGGTGCATTGATAAGCTGGGAGGCGCTCCCAATATCATTCAGGAACTTAAACTGATGAAGTAGTAATACCTTTGTGTCTTGGTGGCCAAACAACACTATGTAATATGAACAAGATTGCCCTACTGGTAGATGGAGATAATGCCCCACCAAAATTATTAACTCTTATTCTTGAAGAGGCATCTAAATATGGCAAAGTAACCATCAGAAGAGTATATGGCGACTGGACCACCCCCCAGATGAATACATGGAAAAGCATGTTAAATGAAATGGCTTTTAATCCTATTCAAAAATTCAGTTATACAACAGGAAAAAATTCAACCGACAGCGCTTTGATTATAGATGCCATGGACATCCTTCATGACGAACTGGTTGATGGATTTTGTATCGTTTCAAGCGATAGCGATTATACCGGCCTGGCTAAAAGGATCAGGGAAGAAGGAATTTTTGTGATGGGCATAGGTGAAAAGAAAACGCCCAATGCTTTTGTAAAATCCTGTGAAATTTTTACTTATGTCGAAAACCTCGAAGTAACCGAAGTTGTGGCTGCAAAGCCTGAGAAAGAGAAAAAAAAGAAACAGCCGAAAACTATTTCTAAAATACCGGTTAATATGAACCTTATTGACAAGGCATTCAACATGTCAACAAATGAGAGTAATGAAGTAAATATTTCTACATTGGGACTTAACCTGCGGAAATTGGATCCCAGCTTCGATTGCAGAACTTACGGCTTTAAAACCATTACCAGCCTTTTTGCAAACTTACAGGGATTTGAAGTGGTTGATAATGTAATCAATGGAAGAAATCATCCTGTTTTAAAAAGAAAGTAATCTTTATTATAAAGAATAATAAAAAAAGGCATACTAAGTCGTATGCCTTTGTATTTTAGGCTATTCTCAAAATGATAAAATCTATTTAAAACTAGGAAGGTTTCTTCTTCATTTTCATTTTTGTAGTATCACCGGTAGTTTTATCCATCTTCATTTTCTTTTTTGTCATTTTGTGAGTGCTGGTATCCTGCAAAGGAGAATAGCCATTACCAGCCAGGTTATTGCTGTTTGCACTAAATGAACTTAACATAAAACAAACTAAAGATGCACAAACACCGTTTACGATAATTTTTTTCATAAAAAATTTTTTAATAGTTACTTAAATTAAATGTATTGATTTGGAATTTACAGGCTAATAACCTAACAAATCAAATCCACTTCTAATATAATGGAAAAAAGTATGCCAAAGCGGTATAACCATTTTTACATCTCACAAGCCGTAGCGTTGCTAGTACCTTTTTGTTGCTGGTGCTGTATTTTAATGAACAAAAGAAGAACAAATTAAAAAATTAATAATTTGTTAATGGAATTAGGGTGACCTGTTAACGCCTGCTTTAAATATATCCCAATTGCAGCAGCCGGTTTTTGAGGGTTTAAAGCAACAGTATTTATTTACGATTAGGGCTCCGTTGATTTACAGCGTTATTTTGCCAATGCCATAGATGCAGGCAGGCATAAGTTCTATATGGTTTCCATTTATTCGAAATCTGCACCATCCTTTTCTTTAATTTTTTTTTATCATTATTGCGTATCTTATATATTCCAATCATGGCGTTTTGAATACCTAGATCGTCTACTGCAAAAACATCTTCCCTGCCCAATGTAAACATTAACAGCATTTCAACCGTCCATCTGCCCACGCCTTTGATCTGCGTCAGGTAACTTATTATTTCTTCGTTGTCCATTTCATCAAATTTGCGGGCATCCATGCCTTGCTCAATAGTAGAACGTGCTACATTCTGAACATAGCGGGTTTTTGCATTAGAGAGCCCGATAGCGCGAAGCGTGTCAAAAGAAGTTTCAAGAATCTGCTCAGGCTCCGGTTCTTTTCCACCGTATAAATCTAAAAAACGTTTGAATATTACATTAGCAACCTTTGTAGAAAGCTGCTGGCTCATGATAGATTTGCATAAGTATAGATATATCTTTTCCCGCTGCACCAATTCAAACGGCTGCTCCTGATTGATGGTGGCCAGTAGTTTCTTATCTTTTACAAGGTGTGTGATGTAGGAAGGGACCATTTAATGGTTAGTTATGTGTTGAAAGATAGTAGGTAACCTTATAAGTGTTTTTTAACCGCAGAGAGCACAGAGGAGGAAACGCAGAGGGCGCAGAGGCAACCCTCTGCGCCCTCCGCGTTTCCTCCTCTG
>CAXTDO010000639.1:0-4221 GCA_964242315.1 uncultured Flavihumibacter sp. | reverse complement strand
CGCCAATGCAGCAGATATTCCGTTAAAAAAATACCATAGAATTATTACTCCCGCAGTTCCGGTAATTATCGCAAATACCCATCCTTCGGTTTCATTCATCCTACCTGATGCTATCGGACGTTTCGCCGTTCGTTTCATCATCGCATCTGTATCTTTTTCAGTGATTTGGTTTATTGTATTCGCGCTTCCCGTAACTAAAAATCCACCGGCGAAAAGCAGCAGGATCATTTTAACGTTAAACTCAACAATTCCCGGAACTAAAAGATAGCTAATTACAGCTGAAAAAACCACCATAAAACTCAAACTAAATTTAACCAGCATCATATAATCACGCAGCTTGCTTGCAATTGTAAAAGAGTTGGAGTTCATTACATTATCTTGCTGCTTCAATATGTATGGATTAGCTTTTATCGGTTGAAATTCGTTCATGCAAAAATGTTAGTCCTTTTCGTTTGGTTAAGCCATGTTCTTAAGTAAAATGCCCTGAAATGGTCAGGGCATTTTATCACTTCGGGAAACCTGTATTTATTATCCCTGATACCGGTACCTTTTAATTAATGTTTTACCTCATTTACTCCTACCTCTTCTGTTTGGGGCACGAATTCTCTACCATCTTTACCATAATCGTAAGCCCAGCGGTGCACTTCAGGAATTTCGCCTACCCAGTTACCATGTCCGGGATGAATCGGTGCAGTCCATTCCAGTGTTGTGGCGCCCCATGGATTTTGTATTTTTACTTTTCTTCCCTTAAAAATTGAATAAAAGAAATTAAACAGGAATAACAACTGTACGGCGAATACTATCATCGAAACAATAGAAATAAACCGGTTCAGACCCTGAAAATTGTTAAATGATATCCATGGACTGAAGTCATAATAACGTCTTGGCATACCCGCAAGTCCTTCATAGTGCATTGGCCAGAAAATCAGGTAAGCTCCAATTAACGTCACCCAAAAATGTATATATGCCATAGTATTATTCAAATATCTGCCATACATTTTAGGGAACCAGTGATAAACTCCTGCGAACATTCCAAAGAAAGCGGAAACTCCCATAACTATATGAAAGTGAGCTACCACAAAATAGGTATCATGCAAATGTATATCTAATGTTGAATTACCCAGGAATATACCGGTTAAACCTCCGGAAATAAACATGCTTACAAATCCAATTGAAAACAGCATACCAGGGGTAAAGCGAATGTTGCCCCGCCACAATGTAGTGATCCAATTGAATACTTTTATCGCTGATGGAACTGCTATCAGCAGTGTAAGTAAAACAAACACTGAGCCAAGGAACGGGTTTAAGCCGGTTACGAACATATGATGCGCCCACACAAGGAAAGCAAGTATGGTAATAGCAAACAGCGACCCGATCATAGCCATATAACCAAAGATGGGTTTACGGGCATTTATACTCATTACTTCCGACACAATTCCCATTGCCGGTAATATGATAATGTACACCTCCGGATGACCCAGGAACCAGAATAAGTGTTGATATAAAATAGCACTTCCACCTTCATTAGGTAAAGCAGTGTTAGTATTGGTGATGTATATGTCAGATAAATAAAAACTTGTTCCGCCATGGCGATCAAACAATAACAGGATAAATCCTGAAAGCAGAACAGGGAACGATAACACTCCTAATATTGCCGTGAAGAATAAAGCCCATATTGTCAACGGTATTCTTGTCATGCTCATACCCTTGGTACGCATGTTAAGAATAGTTGAGATATAGTTGAGTCCTCCAAGCAAAGATGAAACAACGAACAATGCCATACTGATGATCCAAAAGTCCATGCCCGCTTTAGATCCGTCAGAAGCGCTGCCTAGTGCACTTAAAGGAGGATAAGATGTCCATCCGCCGCTTGCAGGACCTGTCTGTATAAATAATGAAGATACCATTACCACGCTTGCCGCCCAGAAGAACCAATAAGACAGCATATTCATAAACGGCGAAGCCATATCTCTTGCGCCGATTTGTAACGGTATTAGAAAATTTGCGAAGGTTCCACTTAATCCGCCGGTGAGTACGAAGAATACGAGCACTGTTCCATGCATAGTTACCAGGGCATAATAAAATTCCGGTGCTATTCTGCCACCTTTTGCCCAATGACCTAAAAGATCTTCAAGCCATGGAAAAGTTTGATCGGGATATGCCAGTTGTAAGCGAAATAAAACGGAGAAGGAACCACCAATAACCGCCCAGATCATTCCTGTAATCAGGAACTGTTTACAAATCATTTTATGATCCTGGCTAAATACATATTTTGTTATAAACGTTTCCTTATGGTGAACATGGTGGTCTGCGTCATGATGAACCTCATGGGTCGCAATTTCCGGGTGTACTTGTATTTCAGTTTCGTTGCTCATATAAAATCTTTTAATGGCCAGCCGCTCTTATATTTTTATACCTGTATCAATTAGAATGTGTTACCGTTGCTATTTTAGTTTGTTCCAATGCTGGTAAAGCTGCCGTAGCTTTCGTAGCTGTTGAGTCTTTTCCTGGTATTGCACCAGGAGCTGTACCTTGTGTTGCTTGTGTGTATGCTGGAACCTGTTTAGCTCTCCATAAGAAAAACTCATCTGCTGTTACTACTTTTATAACGCCTCTCATACTGTAATGACCTTTTCCGCATATCTGATCACATGAAATTTCATATTCAAATTCCGGTTTGCCTGTTTTTACCCTCATTTCTTCAGTGGTATATAAGGGGGTAAACCATAATGTGGTTGGAATACCAGGAACCGCATCCATTTTTAAACGAAAATGAGATAAACCAACGTCATGTACTACGTCTCTCGAGTTGATCACCAGCTTGAGAGGTTTATTAACGATTACATACATTTCACTGGTTGTTACCAGATCATCTCTTGAAGCCTGGTCATCCCACATTATTCCGAGCTGATTATTTTTCGACTCGTCAATGGCTTTGTAATATTTTTTTCCGAAGATGCCATCCTTACCGGGATACCTGTATATCCATCCAAATTGTTTCCCGGTGATTTCAACTACCTGTGAGTCTTTCGGCGCATCTCCGGTTATCTGATACCAGTAGTATAATCCGAATCCTACCAGCACAGTCAAAGCAATTGCCGGAACTACAGTCCAGATCATTTCCAGGCGGTTATTATGGGGGAAATAAAAAGCTTTCCTTTTTTCCGAGTATTGATACCTAAAAGCAAACCAAAATAAAAGTACTTGTGTAATCAGGAACACTACACCTGTTAATGCTATCGTTATATATAACATTTTATCAATCTTAACACCATGTTGAGAAGCGGGAAAGTCTAATATTCTTCCTCTGAAAAGTTCATTACACCAGTAAACGCCTATTAATCCCAGTACCATAAAAACTATCATTAAAAAACCGTTGATGCGATTGTTTTGTTCGAAGGTCTTTTTCTCACCTTTCAATATCCCTACATACTCACTGGCTTTGGCAATCTGAAAAGTAAGCAGAAAGCCTAACAGGAGGATCGCAATCAAAAAAATGGTTGACATTGTCTTTCAAATATTTATTGCAAAGTTTCTAAATTATTGTTCTATATGCGTCTTTTGTTTAATGTTCTTATGTATGATGTATAATCGTTTCTTTAAAGAAAGGATGATTCTTTGCATATAAGGAATGCTTGCTAAGTTGCCTTCCGGTTACAAACATGATCAATCCTATGAAACCCAATGCTACACCAAAATCCAGTATGCCTAACTCTAAATGATCGCCCATAGGACCCGGAAAAACCATCTGGTAAAAATCGAGCCAGTGCCCGAATAAAATAAAAACCGCCATAAAAGTAACCGTCGCATAATTACGTTTAGAATTTCTCTTCATAAGTATCAGCAACGGCGCAAGGAAATTTATGATAAGATTCAACCAGAATATTCCCTTGTATGCACCTTGTAAACGTGGCTTAAAATAAATGGTTTCTTCAGGTATATTAGCGTACCAGATCAACATGAACTGTGAAAACCACAGGTACGTCCAAAAGATTGAAAAGGCAAACATAAATTTTCCCAGATCATGAAGGTGTTCTTCATTAACAAGTTCCAGGTAGCCTTTGTTCTTTAAGTAGATTACAAAAAGTGTTATCAAAGCAATGCCGGCTACAAATGTACTGGCAAAGGTATACCAGCTATACATGGTAGAGAACCA
The DNA here is from genome assembly GCA_964242315.1 of uncultured Flavihumibacter sp. Classification (GTDB taxonomy): domain Bacteria; phylum Bacteroidota; class Bacteroidia; order Chitinophagales; family Chitinophagaceae; genus JADCRZ01. Next base: position 65 of record CAXTDO010000639.1, on the reverse strand, counting down.
ATGAGCATCGATACTCATCAACCACAGCCAGGGTGTTGTAGAAGTTACTGTTAAAGCAAACCAGA
>CAXTDO010000638.1:0-4224 GCA_964242315.1 uncultured Flavihumibacter sp. | reverse complement strand
CAACCCAACTACAAAATAAGTATGGTAAGAAGGTAAGCGGAAAACAGTTGGAAGCAATGGCAGAGTTTGCAAAACAAATTGCTGGTTCTACAATTGCTTCCAGAATCTCTTACCTAGTAAGCTGGAATCATATCTTAGTTCTATTATCGCTGCAAGGATTAGAAGCCAAGCTTTTTTACGCAAAGTTAACAGCAACAGCGGGCTTAACTGTAGTTGGCTTACAAAAGCAAATTGCTAAAAAGGCGTATGAAAAAACAAATGGGGCTAAAGAAATTGAGCAGAATACGATCACGGCATTACAAAATTCAACAGTAACAAAAACAAAACAAAATGTAACTGTTAGTACAATATATATTAATTCTGACGGCTTAAATAGCAACTTGTTGAAGCCAGATTTTCTTAAAAGTCCTTATTCGCTGTTATTGATGTAATGATCTACAATCGTTTAAGAGGATGAACGCTATTACAGTAACACTTCATGCCTGCGTAGCGATAAAAAAATGCTTTGATTATGCAATGGCTTTGCATGTAAACATGGCATTTGTTGCTTTTTCCATAGAGGCGCGAATAGGATCTAAATTAAGACGCGCATAAACTTGCGTGGCTTGCAAGGATTTATGACCCAGGCTTTTCCCGATGATCTGCAAGCTCGCTCCTGTCAGTGCTTGATAACTGCCGAATGTCCGCCGCAGGTCATGCAGATGAATATCCATCAGGGCGACTTGTAAATTTATCTTTTGTTTTTCGGCGCTGGCTTTGATCATGTTAAACGAACTGTTGACCTGTATCATGCCGGTGGCGTTCAATTCCTCGGAATTTATAAGATGCTCCGCCTGACCATCATTCGACCATAAATAAATAGATGCTTTCTGTAACAGCCGTACCCAGTGTGCTCTAAAACTCGTAAAATGCTTCTTCGTGTCATTTTTACTTGGTAAAACCCATTCGCTATTGGAATGTTTGCGGCGACGCATCAAGATCTCAAGCGGTTTATCAAGCAACGGGATTGTGACGGCTTCACCGTTTTTGGTAGTTGGAATGCGCCATTCCTGCCGTTCCCAATTGATCTCTTCCCAGCGCATCATCAGCGTGTTGGTTTTTCTTGCGCCAAGCGTCAACAATAACCAGAAAAGGTCCCTGGCTGTCTCGTCGGTTTCTTCCTCAAGCGATTTAATGAACCAGGGCATTTCATCGGGTTGGATAAAGCGATCCCGGCTCTTTTCAGAATATTTTTTTATCCCGATGGTCGGATTAACTCCCTGCCATCCCCATTCGATGGCTTTGTTATAAACGGCGCGGATGCGCTGCAGCATTTTGTTTGCCTGGTACAGGCCGCTATCGGCATAAATGGCTTCAATCAAGCGCCGTATATCAGACCCTTTGATGTCGGATATTTTTCGTTTGAACCAGTGGCCGAAAAACCGTGTCATGTCCTTTTCATCGGCTTTCCAGGTTTTTTTATGGCGTTTGCTATAACGGCTCATGTATTGGTCGAACAATACCCCAAAGGTCATTTCCGCCCCAATCAGTCTTTTTTGTTCTTGCGGGTTGATGCCGAGCGCAATCTGGCCAAGCTTGACGTTGGCAAGCTTGCGGGCATTCTCGATGCTTAGGTCTGGGTATTTGCCCAGGAATATCTTTTCACTGCGACCGGCAATTTTCTTGATAACGTAAAATGACCTAGCGCCGCTGGCTTGCAATGCCAAAGACAAACCTTTAACCTGGCTATCCTTGTAATACGTTCTTTTTCCTGTGGATGGTCGAGGTAAGTTATCCAATAATGATTTAGTGAAATTGACAGCTTTGGTCATCGTTTAGCCTTCCTGTTTGTTGTCAGGTTCAACCGTGGTTATCCCTTGACGAGTAAAAACGGGCTATCAACGATAATAGCAGTAAATTCCTATAACGTTAGCTAAAGCATTGAATAGAGATGACTAATAATGAAACTTAATCATCGCTATACTGGGTTAAATATCAGCTTTCTCTCCCTCAAGGGGAGAGGACTGCTATGCCACTCCAGAACAAGCTACAAAGTTATCAATGCCTTAACGAACAAGAAGTTTTCCGATCTTTACTGGTTCAACCTTGGTTATCCTTCGCAAGTTTATGTTGAAATGAGCAGAGTATAAAAAAGCACGCTCTTTCATTATAATATGTATTAGATATGAATAATCAAGTGAAAAAGATTAAATGACTGAAGTGTAGCTGCTAATGCGGAGCCCGTCATTATTACCAATATTCCCGTAGATATCATGAAACACCTTCAGGAAGCTCTTGGATGAAATGGTATCAGCTCTGACTTCCTCCATGAATTCGCAGGATGAGGCGAAAATCTGGCTCCAATTTTTAAAGGTTGGCCAAGGCCTTATTCACGAGGTGCGTAAGAAATGGGCTAGAATGACAGCTTATTCCAGCATAGAAAAATCTATATTAATTGAACTGTATGTACAGTAATTTTGAAAAGCATGAAGGGCTGCAACTTCAACGGCATTAGCGAAAATATACTCCTTGGTCACCTGACTAGGATGCTGTGGAACTGCAGCTTCAGATTTGAAAATCCACATTGCCGGTCCATACAAATGCATATGAAGAGGATCATCACCGTCAATGTAAGAAAAATGAATTACTGCTGTTGAGCCAAGTGTGAAAACTTTACCAGAGGAATTTAACTGAAATCCTAGTTTAAATAAATGATTGGGCTCGAAGTTAATTTCACGCATCTCCTGTGGATATGCCGCAAATCCATCTGGCCTCTTTTTATGAGTTGAGAAGTAATTCAATATAGCATCCCCGCTTAAAACAAGTTCTTTAATTTTACTCATCGGGTATGGCCCAAGGCTCCCCACATAATTGAAATAATTATTGTTGCACCATGTATATAAATCATTACCATCTGCCATAGAATTGTTTCTTTAAAGATAGGCATTTAGTCGGTTGATGATCAACGCAGGCTCTACTGTAATTTGCCAAAACAAAGTTGATAAACATTATGCATCAAGGGCAAAAGGGTGTACATTGACTTAAATCTTATTTTATGTTTGATAAAGACGAACCTGTAACACCGGAACCATCATCGCCTGCGCCTCAACAACAGCCGGAAAGTCCAACACCTCATAGAGATTTTGAGAGGTTCGAAACAATTGATAGAATAAACAAGTCATTAAACGGCGACACAATTGAAAATAAAAATTCTTTAAGTAATGAATAAAAAATAAAAAGCAAACAAGATGGGTGCGGTTACGAGAAGATAAAGCGCTATTTTATAGAGTGTCCATCTTGTTTTATTGTAAGTTTTGTTCTCAAGTATACGTGCCTGGTAGCTTTCAATTTCATTGACATACATGATGACCTGCCTGTCTTTTTCAGAGTGCTTCTCTTGAAAGACTTGATCGTTAAAAAAGCAGCTTGGTTGTGCTCCTAAAATACAGTATGATTTTGGCTTGATGTTGTAGATTAAAAATAAAGACAAAACGAATAAATAACCAGAACCATACACACTGGTTCTTAGTAAATGATCCATTACCGGCGAATTACTCCAACGCTGAATGCAAAAACCAATGAGAGCAATCATAAGTCCAGTTGTAAATGACAAGAGGGTTGCTAACTTTTCTCCCATTATTTTATTCGTATCAAGGGTATCTATAAGCTGTTTTTCAGCATGTTCAAAAATAAACTTTACCTCATCAAGTTCCAACCGATCCAAATACTTATCATCAATTCTCCAAGGTTTCTTCTTTTTCAAAACTTTCGCATTTTTGATAAATCTACAAAACAATCGGTTATTATAATTTAATCAGACCCAAACGTGCGAGAGAGTGCTAAAATTCTTTGGATTAATATCTGCAGTTTATAATGCATTTTTGTTAAGTGAAAAAACAGCCATAATATTCATTGTACATGGATATGAAATTGAATTAAGTGGAAAACTAAACCCTTATGAATTTTTTTCGGCAGTTATATAAAATATCTGTAGTCATATGTTGCTCCTTCTTTTCTAGTTAGTAAACGCCCAATACGTGCAATCTCATTAGATGAATTGACTGTCGCGGGGAGCTGACTGTACAAATCAAACGAATTCCAATTCATCTTAGTAAGGCCAAGGATTTCAGTAGCAATTTGGCTTAGGTCACCAGTACCAAAATGCTTTTTTATGCGAAGGGGGCCAGGAACATATCTCCCACCAAGATAAAATTTGTAAAACTGATTCTCAACAGAGGGTACTAC
>CAXTDO010000637.1:0-4256 GCA_964242315.1 uncultured Flavihumibacter sp. | reverse complement strand
CGGCCACGGTCATTCTTTCTTCCAATAAGAACTATGCTGATAATGCTATCAAAGTTACCGGTGGTTCGGTAAGTAACGATGCCAATCATATTTCAGGCCCTTCGCGTACCGGGGAAGAATTATACCAGGCCATCGGCAGGGCGCTGAAACAATCGAACCTTCATGCTGAGGATATTGATTTCATATCAGCCCACGGAACGGCAACAATTTATAACGATGAAATGGAAGCAAGGGCAATAACCCTGGCGGGCATGGAAGGCATACCGGTGAATAGTTTAAAAGGTTATTACGGTCATACCCTGGGGGCGGCAGGACTGATAGAATCGGTTTTGTCCATTCATTCATTAAAACAGGGGCTGGTGTTGCCAAGCATGGGATTCCGCAAACCTGGTGTAACAAAACCGGTAAATGTTTGCAGCACATTACAATCAGGATCGTTTAACAATTTCCTGAAAACCGCTTCCGGCTTCGGCGGATGCAATGCCGCGCTTGTTTTTAGTAAGCAGTGATTAATGGTTAATTGTTAATGGTTAATGCAGGATTTTGGCTGACTGACTGGTTCCCCTCCTTTTCAAGGAGGGGACGTTCCATTCCGATGCGTAGCACGGAATGGAACGGGGGTGGTTACTGGCTGTGGTTAGTCAGCAACTATAACCCCAGCGGCCAGTGTTAACAAGCTTAGTAGCGAAACACAGCCGGGATAACCACCCCCGTAAGGTTTCGTGCTGCGCATCGAAACCTTACGTCCCCTCCTTGAAAAGGAGGGGAACCGGGAACCGAGGAACCGGGAAACACTGACTAGTTTAAAATATTATAAACCCTTCAAAATGACTAACGAAAAAGTAGACGTGCTTGTTATCGGTGCAGGGCCTGCCGGTACGGTGGCAGCGTCCATTGTAAACAAGGCGGGTTACAAAGTAAAAATTGTGGAGAAGCAACGATTCCCGCGGTTTGTAATAGGCGAAAGCCTGCTGCCACGCTGTATGGAAGCCCTTACTGAAGCAGGTTTTGTAGATGCCGTAGCAGAAAAAGGATTCCAGGAAAAATTCGGGGCTAAGTTTGTTAAGAATGGAAAAGTGTGCGACTATTTCTTTGCCGATCAGTTTACACCGGGCTGGAACTGGACCTGGCAGGTGCCCAGGGCCGATTTCGATAAAACACTTGCCGATACCGTTGAAAAAATGGGCGTTCCTGTTTGTTATGAAACTACCGTAACCGGAATACAATTCAACGGGTCAGACTCTATAACAACAGTAGAAGATATTCATGGAAACAAATCAGACATAGAAGCCCGTTTTATCATCGACGGAAGCGGTTATGGCAGAGTGATTCCCCGCTTGTTCAATCTGGATAAACCTTCAAATCTTGTCCCGCGAAAAGCGTTGTTCGCGCACACGGTTGATTTACACCGCTCTCTGGATGATGAGCCAAACCGTATTACCATAGTGGTTCATAAACCGGGCGTATGGATATGGATCATACCGTTTTCAAATGGCATTACATCACTGGGCTTTGTAGGCAGCCCTGAATTTTTTAAGCAATACGAAGGCAATACCGAAGCGCAGCTTCGGGCGCTGATAGCAGAACAACCCTATATCAGCAAACGTTTTAAGAATGTTGAATTTGTATTTGAGCCAAGGGTGCTGGAATCGTGGTCTACTACCACCAATACTTTTCATGGAGATGGGTTTGTGCTTACCGGCAACGTAACTGAATTTCTTGACCCGATATTTTCTTCGGGTGTTACGCTGGCAACAGTCTCAAGCCAGATAGCCGCTAAACTGGTGATACGTACATTACAAGGCGCAGAGGTAGATTGGAGAAAAGAATATACCGAACAAATGATGCAGGGGGTAAATACATTCCGCAGTTATGTAATGGCATGGTATGAGGGTACACTGGACAAAATTTTCTTTGCGGATAAACAAACACCTGAAATTAAAAATATGATATGCTCCATCCTGGCAGGTTATGTCTGGGATAAAAACAATCCCTATGTAAAGGACCATGATACCGCATTAACCAGGCTTGCCCGTATTATCGAGCTGCATGCATTAATAAACTGAATTGCCAATACAGAACTATATAACAGCCAGTTGTGTCGTCAGCAGCCAGGTGATATATAAAAACGGGTTGCCGGTTTTTGCAAACAACAATGCTGATTTCACCAGTTTCCTGATCTCGGCATACCAGCATTTTGAGTGCAAGTATCCTAAGTTTTATAAGATGGATAACCTGAGCAAATTAGGAATGCTTGCGTCTGAAGTGTTGCTGAAACCTGAATTTATAGCATCTGGTTATAATCCGGAAGAAATAGGAGTGGTGCTTGCCAATGCGAGCGCCAGCCTGGATACGGACATCAGATAGTTCGAAACTGTTAGCAATATTGCCAGTCCCTCGTTGTTTGTATACACATTGCCTAACATCATGATTGGCGAAATCTGTATCAGAAACGGCTTTAAGGGGGAGAATGCTTTTTTTGTTTTTGACCGCTTCGATGCTAATTTTATTGAGCGGTATGTAACTAACCTGCTTGATACGGAGGTGTTGCAGGTTTGCATTTGTGGTTGGATAGAACTGCTGGAGAACAGACATCATGCCGTACTGTTTTTAGTGGAGAAAATAGCAAACGGTATCAATAACAATCTTTTTACGGTTGAATATATTAATAAAATTTACGAGATAGCAAATGGATAAACTAATGGCCGATCTGAAAGAACAGATCATCGCGCAATTAAACCTGCAGGATATGAAGCCGGAAGATATCGGCAACGACCAGCCGCTTTTTTTAGAAGGCCTGGGACTGGATTCCATTGATGCCCTGGAACTGATCGTGTTGTTGCAGCAACAGTATAAAATCAAGTTGTCGAATGCCGAAGACGGACCGAAAGTGTTTCGTTCGGTGAGAACGATGGCGGAATACATCATGGTGCACCAGGCGCAGGCAGTGTAATGATGAATTCACCCGTACATATTGCAGGTGTGGGAGTGATCTCGGCGATAGGTAACAATACCGCCGCCTGTCTTCATGCGCTTGAAAGCGGACTGGCAGGAATGGACGATGCCAGGTACCTCCATACCAGGCATCGCTCAACAATACCTGTTGCGGAAGTAAAGTGCAGCAATGAAGAATTAGCGGCAATGGCAGCGCTTTCACCATTGTTAAGTCGCACAGCTTTGTTAAGTGCGTTGGCCGCAAAGGAATCATTAACAGACGCAGCGATTCCTGGGCTGAACAATTTACGCACCGGTTTTATCTCAGCTAATACCGTAGGTGGAATGGATAAGACGGAAGCTTTCTTCCTGGAATTTTTATCAGGTAACCACAGGGGTAAGTTAACAGATGTTGTTCATCACGAATGTGGCGCTATCACAGAACTGGTAGCTGATCAGTTGGGTATTAAAAATTATGTTACTACCATCAGCACGGCCTGTTCTTCTTCAGCCAATGCAATTTTCTTTGGGGTAAGAATGATTAAACACAATATGCTCGACGTGGTGGTTGCAGGTGGAGCCGACGCCCTGACAAAATTCACGATCAACGGTTTCAATTCTCTTATGATACTGGATCAGCAGTACTGCAAACCGTTTGATGAAAATCGTAAGGGATTGAACCTGGGAGAAGGTGCAGGTTATGTAGTGCTGGTATCTGATAAGGTAGCCGCCACGTTAAAATCTGATCCGTATTGCAGGCTTGGCGGTTATTGCAATGCCAACGATGCCTACCATCAAACAGCATCCTCTCCCGAAGGTACAGGTTCCATGATGGCTATGAGCGGGGCGCTTCATAAAAGCGGATTGCAGCCCTCAGACATTGATTATATAAACCTGCACGGAACCGGCACCCAGAATAATGACCAGTCGGAAGGCACGGCGATTATGAAGTTGTTTGGTCCGCAGTATCCGAAAATGAGTTCCACCAAGTCATTCACAGGTCATACACTGGGTGCCTGCGGTGGCATTGAAGCGGTATTTTCTGCACTGGCTGTTAAGCATGGTATCGTATATCCCACGCTTCGGCTGGAAACCCCTATGAAAGATTTTCCTTTTGTTGCGGAAACCGTCTTTCAAAAAAACATGCCGTTAAGAAATGTACTGTCAAACTCATTTGGTTTTGGTGGCAATTGCACCTCACTGATTTTGTCAAAAAATTAGTGTTATGTTAATCGTAAATGGACGTATTATCTATCAGCCATTCGGATAGTTTTTTAACCACGGAGGAAAAGCCGAGGTAGCACGGAGGTCCACGGAGGAGC
>CAXTDO010000636.1:0-4263 GCA_964242315.1 uncultured Flavihumibacter sp. | reverse complement strand
ACCTAAAGTATGATCCTTCAGGTACTCTTCCTTCGACTCTCCTCCATCGGTGGCAAAGTACATATACCCGTCAGTGCCTTCAATGATTTTTGAATGAATCTTAGCCTGCCACTGGAATTCACGCAGATGCCCCAGGTCGCTGATCAGGCCGTTGTTCATCATTCTGCCGGTGGTAACATCATAGTCAAAAAGCGCCACTTTGTTACGGTGGTTGGTTACGCCTACCACTACCTTGTTATACTTGCCGCTAAATCCGATATCATCCCAAGTCGACTGGCCCTCAGGAAAACCACCGTAGTCGAGGAACAAAATGTTTGCCTTGGTGATTTGTGCCTGACCCGACAAATACGAAATCTGCAGGCAGCAGCAAACAACGCAATAGATAAAAAATTTAAGGTAGTTTAACTTCATTATTGGAACATCTTGTACTTAACTTATATGCCACAGCTCATTAAGTTTCTTAAGTAATGACACGGGGTAACAAATAATTTAGCACTGTGTATTTTCCTGTCTCCGTGGTTCAAAAAAACTCACACCTACCTCATAACCGACACTCAATAGCCTGGATTCTGCGTAACCTGCGGTGCCATTTCTCTCACTATTGATGGAATAGGAAGCAGCAGATGATGCGCATCTATCGGCGATGCCAGTCCAGTTGTATTTGCATCACTTAACGGTTTGATTTTCGCATTCATCACAGTGAGCGCCCTGCCTGTGCGAACAAGGTCGAACCAGCGGTGACCTTCAAAAGGAGATTCACGGCGCTCTTCCAGATAAACAGCCTCTCTGAACTGATCTTTTGTCAATCCTGTTGCAAGTGGATCAAGTCCTGCACGTACCCTCACCGAATTAATGCTACTGTATGCAGTTGCAGGTCCCTGCGCTTCGTTAACAGCTTCGGCATACATTAATAACACATCAGCGTATCTTAAAATATACCAATCCTTACCTGATGTTCCATCGCCTGTGCCTGCAGCTATATCCACATAATTTTTAATGTATTTGTAAGGATAAAGGGTACCGTCTTTAGTAAAACTATCAGCTATCGAACTTCTTCTAACATCTTTCATTTCATACGCGTTCTGAATATCTGCAGTAGGCTGGTTCCAGCCAAAGGCAACCCCTGTTTGTATCAATACCGATTCACTATTCAACGGGGCACTGTAGTTTGGAAAACTCGATCCTAAACCGGCAACGCCTGCCAGGAAATAAACCTGCCAAATGGTTTCACTGTTACCCTGCTGGCCACTTTTAAACAGATCGGCATAGTTGGGCAGCAGCGTATATACATTCATGTCGATAACCTTCTTAAATTCTGTTGCAGCTTCGGGATATTTCTTTTGTGTGAGGTACACATCGCCAAGCAGGCTCGATGCGATACCTTTGTCTGCCCTTCCGGAATTATCTCCTGTGTTTCGGTTGGTAACCAAAAGTGTTTGGGCTTCTTTAAGGTCTGCGATGATCTGCGTGTAAACCTCATCAACGGTATTTCTTCCTTTCTTATAGCTGTCATCTATATTCTCAAACCTTGTCAGCACCAGTGGTACATCACCGTACAACCGAACCAGGTTGAAATAAGTAAGTGCCCTCAATACCTCTGCTTCACCTTTGTATTGACTCTTCTTTACCGCATCAATATTGGCATCGGCAAGAAAAGTAATGATGTCGTTGGTTTTCTGGATCAGTGAATAACTAGTGTTCCAGTAGCCTAATAAATGCTCATTGTTTGAAGTGAGGGTGAAGTCGTCATATTCCGACTTTGATAAAGGCCCTGCAGAACCGCCGGGAACATATACCGAAGTGTTGTCTGACCTTATGTCCGTAAGGAGAAAATAAAAATTACCGGAACTGTATAAATTCTCCAATGATGAATAAGCGCCTATAACTGCCTGCTCAAAATCGGAAGTTGTTTTATAGAATGCCGCCTCGTTTGATCGGTCATACTGCTTAGTTTCCAGGAATTTTTTGCACGAACTCATAGATATCACCGCAACCAGTAACGATATCTTCGTAAAAGCTTTTATAAAATAAGTATGTTTCATTGATGAATCTTTTGGGCCAATGATTACTGGCGATTTAAAATGTCAGGTTTAATCCGATGGTGATGGTACGTGTCAGTGGAAATGTTCCGAAGTCCATACCAGGAGTCAGGTTATCTGTTCCTTCCACGGTGTTCACTTCCGGATTGTATCCCTTGTAACTTGTAAAAGTGTGCAGGTTTTGTACGTTCACGTAAGCCCTTGCGTTTTTAATAACCTTCGCGCCAAACAATGACGGTAACCGGTAGCCCAGCGTAAGGTTTTTAATTCTTATGAAAGACCCATCTTCAATCAGCCAGCTACTAATGACAGGATTATTACCCTGGTAAGCTCCGTAAGTTGGACGGAAGGTTTGTCCATCACCGGGCTCGGCTTCTGATTTCCAGTAGTTCTTAAAAAGTGCACTAACTGCCTTATAGTTTCCGGAAGTTTTTAAAAGGTTCAACACCTCAACACCCTCAACGCACTGGATTAAAACAGTAAAATCAAAGTTTTTGTAGGTGATAGAGTTGGTAAGACCGAAGGTGAAATCAGGTAAATTATTTCCAAGATTGGTCTTGTCAAAATTATCAATGATACCATCCGGTTTTCCTGCAGGGCCGGAGATATCTTTTAATCTTGGATCTCCAATGGCTGTGATGCCGGAAGCAAGTTTTGGTCCTGCTGCCAGTTCCTGGTTGTTCCTGTAAACGCCATCATATATAAATCCGTAATAGCTTGCCATCGTCTCTCCAACCCTGGTTCGGTGCGTAATGGCATTCACCACACCATAGTTCACACTAAAGATATCGTCGTTATTGGCATTGAGTTGTTCAACTTTGTTTTTGTTAGATGATATATTGAAATTGGTAGTCCACACAAAGTCACTCCTGTCGATATTCCTGGTTTCGATGTTCATCTCGATGCCTTTGTTTCTAAGTTTTCCAAGGTTACGAAGCGTCTGGCTGAAACCGGTAAACGTTGGAACCGGCACGCCGAATAACATTCCTGAAGAAATCTTATCATAGTAATCAACAGTAATATTCAGTTTGTTACTAAACAGTGATACGTCTAAACCGACATCTACAGATTTTGATTGTTCCCATGTCAGAAACGCATTTCCAAGGTTATCCTGTGATAAGCCGCTTACCTGTCTGCCATCACCCGTTCCAAGTACCGCTGTTCTTGGACCTACCTGGCCAATGGCACCGTAGTTACCAATCTGGTCATTACCAACAACACCGTAGCTGGCCCTCAATTTCAGATCACTTATTGCTTTAACACCGGCCATAAATGGTTCCTGCGAAACACGCCATCCTACTGCTGCGGAAGGAAAACTTCCCCACTGGGAGTTAGCGCCAAACCTCGACGATCCATCTCTTCTGAAAGTTGCTGTTAAAAAGTATTTATCGTTGTAATCATATTTTACCCTGCTGATCAGAGAAGCCATGCTCCATTGCGATTTGCTGGCCCTGGTTCCTGTAGTGATACCTGCATTTACGGTATGAACGAGGTTGTTTGGATACTGCTCAGCATAAATACCGGAGGAAGTAAAAACGGCCATTTGTTCAGAAAAACCGGCGAGTATATTTAAGTGATGTTTGTCGCTGAATGTGTTGTCGTAAGTCAGTGTATTTTCGTTACTCCAGCTTAAATTGTTACCGGTGTAAGTGCTGCCGTATAAATTATAGCCATTAACATTGATGGTTGAAGGAACAAATGCATCGGTATTAATATTGGTGATGTCTGCGTTTATGCTGGAACGGAAGGAGAAATGTTTTGCAAAATCCACCGTTGTAAATAATGTACCAACCATATTGAACATCTTCATGATGTTTTCATACTCTTTGCTAAGGCCGAGCCCGTTTGTAAATTGAACGGTTTGAGCAGGTGTACCGTCATCATAAGTATACCGCTGGGAATTGGCGTAGGTACCATCTGCATTATATACCGGGAAGATGGGTGGCGAAGTAAGCACCGCTGCTGTAACACCACCATAGTAAGAAAGTCCGCCTGCAGTAGGTATGTTATTGATACTATAGGAAGGAGCAATCCTGAATCCCACTTTAATATGATCTGTGATATTTGCGTCTATATTACCCCTCAGCGAATATTTCTTAAATCCCTGTCCTCTCGTGATTGCTTCCTGGTTAATATAATTTCCTGAAACATAGAAACGCGCGTTGTCTGTGCCTCCTGATGCAGATACCTGGTAATTATTCATGGGGGCGGTCTGGTATACAAC
>CAXTDO010000635.1:0-4267 GCA_964242315.1 uncultured Flavihumibacter sp. | reverse complement strand
CCCTCTACATTTTTCTTTGAGTTTCGTATTACATTAAAATTCTTTGCATCTTTTAGCTTAACTCCTTTTGGTATGGCAATGCCCGAAGCCTTCGATGCAAATTTTCCATACGTTCCTGACTTACCGCTTTTTTCATGATAAAGCATCCCTGCCTTAGTGGTCACTTCTTCCGCCGGTACACTCCAGGTTTGTGCTGCGGCCTCTATCAACATCTGGCGTGCTGCTGCTCCAGCTTCGCGAAGTGGTTTCCAGTACATCCGCACTGAATTACTTCCGCCGGTAAATTGCGGCCCTAATTTTACACTGTCGTGCGGCCCCATTTCTACCACTACATTTTTCCAGTCGGCCTCCAATTCTTCTGCGATAATCATAGGGAGTGAGGTCATCACATTTTGCCCGAATTCCGGATTTGGATTGAGGATTTTTATAATATTATCAGGGGTAATTTTTATATACCCGTTTATTTCAATCCATTCAGGAACACCGGGATCGCTCATTTTATCCGCATCTTTGAATGCTGATAACCATGAAAAACTTATCATCAGCCCGCCTCCGGCAAGTGCTGAAGATTTCAGGAATGATCGCCTGCTAATGGAAGTTTTTTGATGTGTCATTTTGGGGGAATTTATTTGTGGAAAACATATCGATCGTTCAGATACAAGTTACAACTTGTCAGGTAATTCACTGATTACTTTCAAACGCTCCAATTAATACTTCACTTTAGTGCTGCTTCTTTTCTCCTTTAATAGAAAAATTTTCATTGTGCTTTATTGGCACTAGCCCGTATAAAGGTCTTCCTATTTTTACAAATAAACTGTATACAGATTCCGGATTACTTACCATTATTGCTGATTTAGCTCTCCGACCCTGTCCTGCAAACGCAGGCGAGTAGTTAGTGTTTGGCCGGTTTGTTTCTACAGGAGAGCCGGTATTTATATTTGTGGTATCTAAACCAGGCCCATTATCATTGCCATTTTCATTTTTTAAACAGGCAGCCAGCACTAGCATGGTGCTGGGTGAGCTATACTTAGTTTTCATATTATTGTAATTTATAAGTTTCTATGTTAGATGATTATGCTTTAACGTTTTTCAGGCACTCTGCGAATACAATGGCACTCAAATTATGTCACATATAAAGTGACATATACCCATCATCCGTTCGACCAGTTTTTTAACCACAGAGGGCGCAGAGGAGGAAACACAGAGGGCGCAGAGGCTTTCTCTGCGCCCTCTGTGGTTAAAAAAACACTTACAAGGTTAGCTACTACAATGAAATATGATACTTAACTTAACACCAGAGTCCCGGGTAAGAGATCATTCTAAACCCATCTTATTTTGTTATCTTAATTTCCTGTAACCATTGCTTCACGTTAGTTTCGACTTCTTTTGCCTTTCCATCTTTGATAACAAGCAATACTCCGTCTCTTTCTATACCGCCTTTCATCGTAAACCCTTCCAACACCGTACTGTTTTTACACAGGTCCTTCACCGTGTCGAAACTACTGCCTATACCATAACCGGCATTTGTATTGAAAGGAACAACCGTTTTGCCGCTTAAATTATATTGCTTTAAAAAGCTTTTCATTGGTGGAGGCAGTTTCATGCCCCATGTAGGAAAACCGACAAACACAACATCATAATTTTGAATGCTTTCAATTTTCGTTTTTAAGGGTGGCAGGTAGCCGGTTTCATTTTCATTCACCACTTTTTGTACGATAGCCTGGTAGTTTTCAGGATATGGCTTCTCTAACTCAAGTGCAACCATTGTATCACCCACATTTTTTTGTATGATGTCAGCAATTGCTTTTGTGTTGTTTGTTCGCGACAAATACACAATCAATACTTTGCCCGGCTGTAAGGTAGTATCGTTTTTTACATCGATGTCCTTTATTTGAGACGGAGAACAAGCAGAAAACAAAAGAGAAACTGCAATCAGGACATGCATCATAGGAATAGTTTTTAATACGTTATATCAGTTACCCTTACATTTTATTATGATCCAAAATAGTCCATTAGTCATTTAATTTTCTTTCACCAAGCCATTTTACCATCTCGGGATCGCGATGATCGAAGAAGCTGCTGGCATTCGTGTCCAGCGTTTTGATGGCTTCCATATCTTCTGCGCTCAATTTAAAATCGAAGATGTTGAAGTTCTCTTCCATTCTTTCTTTACGTACAGATTTTGGAATGGCAACAACGCCTCTTTGTGTAAGCCAGCGAATAACAACCTGCGCAATTGACTTGTTGTACTTTTTACCGATTGATAGAAGCAACTCATTATGAAATATGTTGTTTTTGCCTTCCGCAAATGGTCCCCAGGATTCTATCTGCACATTGTTCTCCTGTAGGAACTTTTGTGTTTCGATTTGCTGGTGAAATAGATGTGTTTCAACCTGGTTGACTGCCGGAGCAATTTCATTATGAATAATTAAATCTATCAGCCTGTCAGGATGAAAGTTGCTTACACCAATGGCTTTAATGCTGCCTTCCTTATACAACTCCTGCATGGCTCTCCATTCGCCATACACATCGCCAAAAGGCTGATGAATCAGGTATAAATCAAGATAGTTTAACTGCAAGCGCTTCATTGAATTTTCAAACGCTTTCTTTGCGCCTTCGTAACCATCAGAATGTATCCAAAGTTTTGTTGTGATAAAAAGATCTTCTCTTGGTACGCCGCTGTTTTTAATGGCACTACCAACAGCCTCTTCATTTTCATAGGACTGAGCCGTATCAATCAGACGATAGCCGGATTGAATAGCATTAACTACGCTTCTCTCACATTCCGCCAGATCTTTCACCTGAAAAACACCAAACCCCAACACCGGCATTTCAATACCATTATTCAATGTTACTTTTTCCATGTCTATTTTTTGTTAGCCAAAGTTCACTACAATTATCCCGCCTGATGGTATACAGATTACGGATTTATCAACCATTATTGCTGATTTACTTCCGCAACTATGGTAAAAGATAAATAAACCGATAATTTTGAAATAGTTTAAAATATAGTGCTATGGAAAATTTACTCCGGTTTGAGACAATCAGTGATTACAATGCTTTTAACAACAATGAAACATTACATCCTCTGGTTAGTGTTGTTGACCTTTCAAAGGCAAGCCCAAGGCATGCCTCTAGTATGTATTTTGGTTTTTACACTGTGTTTTTAAAAGAGGTGAAATGCGGCGACTTACGTTACGGAAAAAATACCTATGACTACCAGGAAGGAACATTGGTATTTATTGCACCCGGACAAGTAATTACTACTGATAATAGTGGAGAGATATATCAGCCTAAAGGGTATGCCGTAGTCTGTCATCCTGACCTGATACATGGCACCCCGCTTGGACGGCATATTCAGGAATATACTTTCTTCGGTTATCAGTCCAATGAAGCACTTCATTTATCAGAACGTGAAAGGAAAATTGTACTGGATTGTTTTTCAAAGATTCAATATGAATTGGAACGTGCTATTGATAAGCATAGTAAAAGACTCATTGTATCTAACATTGAACTCCTTCTTAACTATTGTGTTCGATTTTACGACCGTCAATTTGTTACCCGTGACAATATAAATCAGGGCGTTTTGGAAAGATTTGAGATGTTGCTAAACGAGTATTTTGTTTCTGAGAAGCCGCAGACTCTTGGACTACCTTCTGTAGCTTATTGTTCAGGTGAACTGAATTTATCTGCAGGTTATTTTGGCGACCTGGTGAAAAAAGAAACCGGAAAAACAGCACAGGAGCATATACAGGAAAAGCTAATTAATATGGCCAAAGAGAAAATATTTGACCAGAGCAAATCAGTAAGTGAAATAGCTTATGAGCTTGGCTTTAAGTATCCGCAGCACTTTTCCCGTTTGTTCAGACAACGTGTTGGCCAGTCTCCGAATGAATATCGTAGTTTGTTAAATTGACAATAGGCGAGATCACCACCATTTCCATATTGACGGGCCCTGGCAATGCTCAAGGGCAACTTTAGGGGCATCTCAAGCCCCATATTAAGCTTTTATAGGCTTCCTTCATCAGATAACATCTTCCTGTGACACCCTCATTTTTAACTTAAACCAAAATGTAAAACAACCCTCCGTTAACGTTGCCTATCTTTATTGCAATGACAGCTTTAGAGACCTATATTCATACCTATTTTGAAGTAGCCACTGATGAACTTGCATCAATCAGCAATTTTTTTAAACCTGTTGCGTTAGCGAAGGGTGAGTATTTTTTAAAAACAGGCAGGTTATCAAACAGGCTTGGGTTTTTACAGT
>CAXTDO010000634.1:0-4273 GCA_964242315.1 uncultured Flavihumibacter sp. | reverse complement strand
ATGTGTGTGTTGTAGGAGATGATGCGCAAAGTATCTACAGCTTTCGGGGTGCTACCATCCAGAACATCCTGCAATTTCAGAAGGACTACGAAGATGTGAAGATTATTATGCTGGAGCAAAATTATCGCAGCACACAAAGCATTCTTAATGTAGCCAACGATGTGATCGCTAATAATAAAGGCCAGTTACCGAAAACCCTATGGACAGAAAACCTGGAAGGTGATAAAATCCGGCTGGTAAGAACTGCCACTGATAATGAAGAAGGAAAAGTTGTTGCAGACATCATACAGGAACAAAAGCTCCGAAACCACTTTCACAATTACGAGTTTGCCATCCTCTATCGTACCAACGCACAGAGCCGCAGTTATGAGGAAAGCCTTCGCAGGATGAACATTCCCTACAAAATTTACGGTGGCATCAGTTTCTACCAGCGCAAAGAAATCAAGGATTTTCTTGCTTACCTGCGTGTGGTAGTAAATCCGTTTGATGAGGAAGCGCTGAAACGCATCATCAATTTCCCCGCCCGCGGCATTGGGAAAACTTCAGTAGATCGTGCGGTAATGAATGCCAACGAACAGAACATCTCTATGTTTCAGGTGCTGGAGCAGGCGGGCAAGTTCGGTTACAAAGGCGGCACATTAGAAGCGATCGAGAATTTTGTAACGATGATAAAAATGTTCCAGAGCGAACTGCAAAAAAAGAATGCATTCGACGTAGCTTTCCTCATAGGCAAAAGCACCAGCTTCATCAAAGAATTATTGAATGATAAAACCACTGAAGGATTGTCGAAATACCAGAACGTGGAAGAACTGCTGAACTCCATTAAAGAATTTACGGATACACCCAGCAATGAAGAAGGTGAAGTAGGAGATAAAAGCCTCGGAGCTTATTTGCAGAACATCTCATTGCTTACCGACCAGGATCAGAAGGAAGCAAATCCGGATGTGGTGAAATTAATGACGATTCATGCTGCCAAAGGGTTAGAGTTTCCTGTGGTATTTGTAGGAGGAATGGAAGAAACGCTTTTTCCAAACACCATGTCAATTAATACCAGGGAAGAGCTGGAAGAAGAACGCCGGCTTTTTTATGTTGCCATAACAAGGGCAAAACATAAGCTATGGCTCACCTACGCTAAAGACCGTTATCGCTTCGGCAACCTGCAGCAGAACGAACCCAGTCGTTTTTTAAATGAATTGCCGGAGAAGCACCTTGACCGTAGTTTTGCCGGTGGCGGTTTACGCAATAATGGGGGAAGTAGCTGGGGCGATAAGAGTGCTTTTGAGCGTATGCATCCATCGTCTAAAAATGCACAGGCAGAAAAGAAGTACGGCCCACCACCTCAAAGGTCGGAAAGCAAATCTTCCTATATCGCAAAGCCTATTATTAAAACCGTTGAGCATGTTCCCAGCGCGGATTTTACTCCCAGTGACACTTCAGCCTTAAAGATTGGTCACAAAGTGGAGCATCAGAAATTTGGCTTTGGCGAAGTGATGAAATTGGAAGGCGCTGCACACAATCCTATCGCCACGGTTAATTTTGAGCACAACGGCGAGAAAAAGATTATGTTGAATTACGCGAAGCTGCGGATTGTGGAGTAAGGGTGTGTGATAACCTGCTCGAAAAAAGGGAACGACCTGTGAGGTCTCTAAAGACCTCACAGGTCGTTCCCTTTTGGTAGAACACTTTAAGTCATTTCTTTAACTTAATGCCATTGCCCTTCGGGTTGTAACATATACCTCACACCTTCTCCCACTGCCCGGTTTCATGATTGAACTGCCTGATAAGCTTGGCAGGATTCCCTGCCACCATAGAGTAAGGAGGGATATCTTTAGTAACCACGCTCCCGGCGCCGATAACAGAGTATTTACCCACGGTTACACCGGCAGTTATTACAACGTTAGCGCCGATCCAGCAGCCTTCGTGGATAATGATCTCTGAAACGGTACAGGGCTGATAACGAAAAGCGATATCTACATTCTCAAAACCGTGATTCAATCCTGACATCACCACATGTTGCGCGGTCATGATATGATCGTGCAAAGTTACCGGCCCTATGATAACATTTGAAGCGCCTATAAATACATGGTTGCCTATTTTCACCGGACCCATACCGTTATTTACAAAGCTATAGTCTTCAATAGTAGCGTGTTGACCTATTTCAAAATGGTTATAAGGCATGAGGTCCATACGTGCCCTGCGAAAGATGACGGTGCCTTTTCCTTTTTTATGATAGAAGGGGTTTACAAAATTACGAACCCACCACCGCGGACGCATCCCCTTCTCTGATGTGATCAACTTCAGTATTAAAGCACGCCACCGGGGATCAGCTCTTAACTTTTCTTTCAGAGACATAGGTGATAAAATCAATTACACGTAAACTTATAATATATGATTATTGCTTTCAGCCATGCGGGAATCTTTTATTCCATGTTTTGTATAATATTCGTAATAAAACAATAAAGCTTAACAGCATCCAGATATAAAAAATAATATTTCCTATTGTAGGAGCATGTTCAAAGAATAACCATCCGCCAAATATTCCTGCCGTCATATTTATAAACAACCATACTATGCCGGCAAAGAATGACCATACGATCCGCTGCAAAAAGTCCTGCACATCTGTTTCCTGCTCGTTCATGAAGAATAATTTTTATAAAATTACGATTTAGTTTGAGCAGCCTTACTGCATCAGCAAATGATTAAAAGCACTTGAATCACCATTAAAAACATTGAAATCAACTCTGTTAAGAATGCCATTTACCCGGCCCTGCTCGCTGTGTTGCCAGAACAGCCAGTCTCTCGTAATGCGGGGCCTGTCTTTTCTTAGATAGTGAGCTACCCATAAAGGATATTTATCAAAATCACCTTTTAAATAATGATTGTAGAAATCAACGTTGGTATAAATAATAGGGATAACGCCATAGTACAGCTCAACGGTTTCTAAAAACTCCTTTACATTTTTTTTTAGTTTATCACCGGGCACGCCAAAGGTCTGTTCCACATCAAGTACCGGTGGAAGGTCGCCTTTTTCAAGCTCCACTACATTGATGAAGTTCTGAGCCTGGGCCTTGCCGCTTTTGGTAGCCAAAAAATAATGATAGGCGCCTCTGATTACACCGGCGTTCTGTGCTTTGTCCCAATTACGGGTATAATAAATATCTACATTGCCAAGTCCTTCGGTAGCTTTTATGAAAGAAAAGTTTATCTGAACATCCTCCACCTGCATGGCTTTTACTTCATCCCAGTCGATAAAATTCTGATACCTGCTTACATCAATGCCATGAATAGGAAAGTTGGCAGGGATATCAATTCCAAACTCCGGGTACCTTACAAAATGCGGCTGTTTACGATCCCATAACCACCAGGCAGTTACGCATATACCTACGAGTACCAGCAGCGAAATCAGTGACCGGGCACTGGTAGTTTTATTTTTGCGGCGAGCCATATAATGCAAATATAAGGGTATCGGATATGAGGTATGAGGTGTCAGGTATGAGGTATGAATGATGAGTTATGAATGATGAGTTAAAACCGTTCTTAAGATTAAAAAACTAACAAAGCATCTAACCGATAATCATTCATAACTCATAATTCCTACCCCATACCTCATACCTCATACCTGATAGCTATTCTTCGTTTAACACTTTCCATAACAGATCTTTTAGTTCTGTTAGCCCCTGTTGAGTAATAGAAGAAATAAACAGGTGTGGGATGCCGGCAGGAAGTTCTTTTGCAATGGCAGATTTTAATTCATCATCCAGCATGTCTGATTTGCTGATGGCTATTACAAAATCTTTCTGAAGCAGTTCAGGATTGTATTCATTCAGTTCATGAAGCAATATTTCAAAATCCTTCTTATGGTCGTTACTGTCTGCGGGAATAAGAAATAACAAAATGGAATTTCGTTCTATATGCCTTAAGAAACGGTGCCCGAGGCCTTTTCCTTCGGCGGCGCCCTCAATGATACCGGGCAGGTCTGCCACAGCAAACGATTGATTGTTTCTATATTCAACGATGCCTAATTGCGGTGTTAGTGTAGTAAAAGCATAGTCGGCTATTTTAGGTGTTGCCGCGGTGATAACCGATAGCAAGGTTGATTTGCCTGCGTTGGGAAATCCTACCAGGCCCACATCAGCCAATACTTTCAGCTCTAACACCTTATAACCTTCTTCACTTGGTTCACCCGGTTGTGAATGTTCGGGCGCCTGATTTGTTGGAGTTGCAAAATGTGAATTACCTAAACCGCCTCTTCCCCCTTTCATTAATATAATCT
>CAXTDO010000633.1:0-4275 GCA_964242315.1 uncultured Flavihumibacter sp. | reverse complement strand
AGGGCGCAGAGAATTTCCTCTGCGCCCTCTGTGTTTCCTCCTCTGCGTTCTCTGTAGTTAAAAAACACTTACAAAGCTTTAGCCTTCTTAAACCGGTACGCTTCCTATTCCAAATTTGATTTTGCGTTTTTAACAGTGTCTTTAACCCTTGAGCTTACGTCTTTGGCGGTTCTTTTTACATTTCCTACAAAATCCTCAGCACCTTCCTGTGCATTATCAGATACATCAGAGAAAAAATCACCCAACTTACTACGTGTAGATGTGCCTTTGTCAGGCGCAATCAAAATACCGATTGCAATGCCTATTAATAAAACTGTTAACGTTCTTGACATAAAATGAAATTTTAAGTAATAATAAAATATCTGTTTGAAAAAATGTTGCTAGTCCTTAACCATCGTAATACCAACTTTATGCCACCAACTTTGTGTGGTGCCCAGGTATGGTGAAAATGATGTCTTCCGCGAAGTTCACATCAATTGTGCTAGTGTTAAGTTAAGTGTAAACTGACGCAATGACCGGCTATCAGCGATCAGCTATCAGCAGTCAGAAGATCAAGGTGCGAAACGTTTCCTCCTGATAGCTGATACCTGATAGCAAAAACGTCGTTTTACGTTTAACTTAACACTAGTTTATCGCATCTTTTCAGGGCTTATTAAAAGCGTACGAAAACTACTGTGGAATTTGAATAGCCTACTTGAAATATTACAGAGTTTGGCTGTTACTTTCTTCAAGCCCTACATACTAAGATACTTGCAAAAAAAGCCGTTTTGTATTATATTTATAATCATTAACCTTACAACTTTCACCATGGAAATCAACGTCCCCAAGCCGGAAAAGCCGGATTCCCTGATTATATCTTACCTCACATTAAGAAAGATAGTGGGATTCCTTGCCATATCGCTGGTGCCGGCTATGATACTGGGTTCGTTTATTTTCGATCATACCCATTTTATCCAGATCTCTGTCAGTGCGTACTATCATACCAGCATGCGCGACCTGTTGATCGGTATTGTTTGCGGAATATCACTATTCCTTCTTTCCTATAATGGCTATACCAAGGTGGATTCTATTGCAAGTAAATCAGCCGGAGTATTTGCACTGGGTATTGCTTTTCTGCCAACTTCAGAATCCAGTGACAAAAGCGACCTTATCAGCACGCTGCATTACTTAACGTCAGGCGTTTTCTTTGCTATCCTGGCCTTCATGTCAATCTTTCTATTCACAAAAAGCTCCGGTATTATGACGCCGGAAAAAAAGAAAAGAAACCGTATTTATAGAATATTCGGAATTACTATGGCCGTTTCCGTTATAGGAATTCCTATAGACAGCATACCTGCCGTTCATGATCTTATTGGATTTCTTAAACCTACCATCATTCTTGAAGAGATTGCCCTGACATCATTTGGTATTTCATGGCTAACAAAGGGAGAATTTATACTGAAGGATAGATTGCCTGATGCATAGATACAGATGAACCACTGAAATATCTGAACTGTGATTTATCTGATTTTATGATGGACTATGAACTGGAGGCAATCATAGTAATCATAAAATCAAATAAATCACAGTTCAGATATTTCAGTGGTTATAAAGAACTAACTGATTTTACGAAGTATCTTATTATCAATATAAAATGTTCCAAACGGGATAATGCATGCCAGCAGCACCTTCCAGGTGGTTGTTCTGAACTTCCACTGCTGTTCCACCCCAACACTCAAAGCATTGAAAACAAATAGCAAAAACAGAGCGCCATGGATAGGACCTACAATCTTTGAACCCGCCGGATTACCAAAATAATATTTCATGGGCACAGCAATAAAAATCAATACTAACAGTGAAACACCTTCCAGCATTGCAAGAACTCTTAATCGTCCGATGTTTGTTTTTAAAAGATTTATCATAGTTGCAGTTTATCTGAAGTAAGGCCTGTTTGCAAACGGAGAAAACGGCCAGGGGATGGCTATAAAAATAACTACCAAACCAATTGAAAACCATTTCAACTGTGTCCGGAACTTTTCCCTGCTGCCGGTTCTTCGTTTGGCTAACGCAGAACCAATAGTTATAATTACTATCGCTGTTAACATCAACAATATATGAAGAAGACCAAAAAATAAAGCATCCCCATTGCCGATCGCTTCGTGCGTGTGTTTCCAAAAATATTTTACCACTTCACTTTGTGAATAAAGGATGATGCCGATGACCAACTGAATATGGGCAATGGTAGCCGTCCAATGCCTGACAGCATTATCTGTTTTAGAGAATGCCAGATTTGAAATATATCCATTAAAGGCCCTGTAAATAGCAAAAAGCAGGAACGCTGCTAATAGCCACCTGATTACAGAATGATAAAGTATAAGTGTGTGATACATCGCCTCTTTTAATTAAGACAATGCGAATATATTATAAAACATACTAAATAGTATGTTTTATAAAAATTATCCCAGATTTTTTAAATACAACTTTAGCTCTTTAAGATATACCTTATAACATTCATCATCGTTATACAGCCTGCCAAAATTTCGAATACCCCAGTAACCCGACATGATAAAATAAGCAACCTGTGCAGCATTTACATTTTTTCTGATTAATCCTGATTTCTTACCATTAACAATACATTCCTGCAAGGTATCCTGCCATTGCTTTATCAATACCGACAATGCATTACTGAACTCATTATTCCAGGGTGTCATCTCCTGTGTAAGGTTACCGGCCGGGCAACCATAGGCTACCTGCAAATAAGGATGCCCTAACAACAGGTTTTTCATCATCGAGTAGATATCTGTCAAAGGATCGCGTGAATTTTGTAATGGCTCGATAAAAGATGATAACATAGTAGGTTTCAATACATCATTAATTATTGCCAACCCCATTTCATCTTTTGTTTTAAAGTGATAGTAGAATGCTCCTTTTGTTACCCTGGTGGTGGCGATAATATCGTCTATGCTTGTAGTTTGATAACCTTTAGTATAAATAAGCTGAAACGCTTTTTGAAGTATGTCAAGCCTTGTTGCAGAAGCTTTTGTCATAAAAGATACTGATTGGTATGATTGTGCAAATTAACACAAACTTTATCACTCTTTAAGCGCGAGCAATTACAGCAACTCAACCATACCGTTACGCTAATATTAAAAGGAATAATATCTCACAACATCTTTTGAATTGGTTATTTTTAAATATCCATCAGACATCAATCAATTTATAATACATCATTATGAAAAACCTGGTTTTGATTATAACTATTTTTACCGCTCAAACTTGTTATGCCCAATCATCCGAAACGTTAAAGATCAGAAGCTTTCGTCAGCAAAACGAACATGCTATCATTGATGAGTTTGTTTCATTTCTTTCCATTCCTAATGTTGCAATAGACAGCACCAATTTAAAAAAGAGTGCTGAGTTTATTATGGAGATGATGAATAAGCGGGGCATTTCGCAGGTAAAATTATTATCAGCCAAAACAGCGGGAGTGCCCCCGGCGGTATATGGTGAAGTGCTGGTACCGGGCGCCAGACAAACGCTGATTTTTTATGCGCATTATGATGGACAGCCGGTAAACCCATCACAATGGTCTAACGGACTTCTTCCTTTTTCTCCCACCCTCTATAGCTCCGCTTTATACAAAGATGGTAGGCCCATTCCCTTTCCTGCTGCCGGCAACACCTACAATCCCGAATGGCGGATCTATGCACGGGGAGCCTCCGATGATAAAGGAGGTGTCGCCGCCATTCTGAATGCCTACGAGGCTGTTAAAAAGTCTGGTTTGCAGATTAACACCAATCTCAAATTTTTCTTTGAAGGGGAAGAAGAAGCCGGATCATCTCATTTACAGGAAATATTGGAAAAGAATGCCTCCCAGCTTCAATCAGATTTATGGATCATTTGCGATGGGCCCGTTCATCAATCCGGCAAAAAACAGATTTCTTTTGGCGTTCGTGGCGATACTCACATTGATCTTACGGTGTATGCTTCTACACGTCCTCTGCATAGCGGTCATTATGGCAACTGGGCACCCAATCCTGCAATGATGCTGGTAAAATTACTGGCTTCCATGAAAGATGATAATGGCATGGTAGTAATCAAAGATTTTTATAGTGATGTAACACCCTTTACAGCCGCGGAAACCAAAGCCCTTAATGAAGTACCGGGGGTAGACCAGCAAATGAAGGATGAGCTGGGAATTTTATCTACAGAAATGAAGGGAAAGTCGTTAACTGAAGCCATCAATCTTCCCTCTTTAAATATCAACGGAATGCAAAGCGCCAATGTGGGTAAAAT
>CAXTDO010000632.1:0-4322 GCA_964242315.1 uncultured Flavihumibacter sp. | reverse complement strand
AATCGTGAAAAGAATTTTTGACATGCGCCCTTACTTCATCGAGCCACGTTTAAAATTACGCAACCCTATCTACAGCGAAACGGCAGCATACGGACACATGGGCCGCAAATCCGAAACAGTAACTAAAACATTTCTAATGCAAGGGGGGAAAGAAAAGAAAGTAAAGGTTGAATTGTTCACCTGGGAAAAATTAGATTATGTGAAGCAGGTAAGAAGTGAATTCGGTATTTAATTATGAATGATTAATTATGAATGATTAATTGTAAGCTTTTGATATTGACTGTTATCGTTAATAACTAATCATTAATAATTAATCATTAAAAAGGCCTTCAGCATGCTATGCTGAAGGTCTTTTTAATTAGCGTAGGTTTGTACTTATTTAAATAAATGTATGTGAGAAATTTCAGGCAACAACAAAGACCTAAAAAGAGCACCCTGATAATTGGTAAGAAGGCGATTATTGAAGCGATGGAATCGGGTAAGCAGTTAGAAAGGATTTACCTGCAAAATAACGCGGGAGGGGATGCTATAGAAGTTATTAAAAAGATAGCTGCTGAAAACCTGGTGCCCATTAACAAAGTGCCGGTGGAAAAATTAAATGGCTTTAATATCATCAACCATGAAGGTTGTGTAGCAGTTATCTCAAAAGTTCAGTACCAGGATCTGCAGCAGGTGATATCTTTTATTTTCGAAAAGGGCGAAACCCCGCTTTTTTTGATTCTTGATGGTATAACGGATATCAGAAATATTGGTGGAATTGCCAGAACCGCTTTCTGTTGCGGCGTTCATGCCATTATCATTCCCGATAAAGGAGTGGGAGCTTTAAACGAAGATGCCATTGCCACTTCCGCAGGGGCGTTGGAAAAGATCGCGGTTTGCAGGGTAGTGAATTTATTAAAGGCTGTTGATACCCTGCATTTGAATGGTGTAAAAGTATTTGCCAGCGAAATGAAAGCGGAAAGAAAATTATTTGAAATGCATTTGTCTGAACCTAGTGCGGTTGTTATGGGAAGTGAGGATAAAGGTATCATGCCTGACTTATTGAAAATAGCTGATGCATCTTTTCATATTCCTATGACCGGTAAGTTTGAATCGCTGAATGTATCGGTTGCCACCGGGATGATATTGTATGAGGCAATGAAGCAGAGGGATTGGGGTTCTTAAGTGCAAACCTAGCGAAGCTCGCCCGCTTAGCGGGTTTTGAAAACCTTATAGGTTTAAATGCGAGGGCGCAAAAACTAAAAATAACAACATGCCAAACTCCATCCGTCTCATCGAATGTCCGCGTGATGCCATGCAAGGCTGGCCACATTATATTTCCACGGAAAAAAAAGTGGAATATATAAATGCATTGATGCAGGTAGGATTTGACACTATAGACTTCGGCAGTTTTGTTTCTGCTAAAGCCATTCCGCAGATGGCAGATACAAAAGAAGTTGTAAAGCAGTTGCAACCGGGCTATTCAACATCTAAATTACTTGCGATAGTGGCCAATGTCAGGGGCGCTGAAGAAGCAGGTGAATATGATGCCATTTCCTGCATCGGCTTTCCATTCTCCGTGTCGGAAACATTTCAGCAACGCAATGCAAACAGCTCTATTGAGCAATCACTCTCAAGAGTAGATGCCATCCGTAACACCTGTTTCAAGAAAGGCAAACAGTTGGTGATCTATATCTCTATGGCATTCGGTAATCCGTATGGCGACGACTATTCAGAAGAGACCGTATTCAACTGGGTACAAAAAATCGCAGCAATGGATATCGGGATAATTTCTCTTGCTGATACAGTGGGAGTGGCTGATAAGGAAAATGTTTATAGCATCACGAAACATATGATTAATCTCTTACCTGCAACGGAGATAGGCGTTCATCTACATTCAACGGCGTTTAATTGGAAAGAAAAGGTACAAGCTGCACTGGATGCGGGATGCACCAGGTTTGATGGTTCCATTAAAGGTATCGGCGGATGTCCGATGGCTGATGATGTTCTGGTTGGAAATATGAACACCGAATGGATGATCAGTTACTTTAAGGGATTACAAATACTGCCATCCTTTAACCACACCGCCCTCGAACGTTGTATTGAGATGGCAGAAGAAATTTTTCAATCATAATCACTCAACCAGCCCTTATAGATATCGTTTATGAATTTCATGCTGGATATAAATATTACATCTCCGGAACAGAAAATATCTTACAGGGATAACATCTTTGTGATGGGTTCCTGTTTCACAGAACATATAGGTGGCAGGCTGGCTCAGTTGAAGTTCTCTATCCTTCAAAATCCAAACGGTATTCTGTTCGATCCGCTAAGTGTTTGCAAAAGCCTGGAATCTTATATTCATTGCAAACAATACCAAAACGAAGACCTTTTCCAGTTAAACGAACTGTGGCAGAGCTGGCAGCATCATTCCATCTTTTCCGGACCAGTACAGGAAAAGGTTTTATTCAACATTAATCAATCACAGCAAAGTGCCCATGCCTTTTTACAAAAGGCCAACTGGCTTATCATTACATTAGGATCTTCGTTTTCCTATCATTTAGCAGATAACAATGAGCCGGTTGCCAATTGTCACCGGGCGCCGGCAAAATGGTTTCACAAGCAGATGACGGGCATTGATGAAATGCATAAGTCTTTAGAATCATGCCTCTCAGAATTGTTTCAATTCAATCCTTCTCTGAAGATCATTTTCACCGTAAGTCCGGTCAGGCATATACGTGATGGCGTTATAGAAAACAACAGGAGTAAGGCAAAACTGATAGAAACGGTTCACCGGTTGATTGATGAATCAGATAATATGTATTATTTTCCTGCATACGAGCTGGTAATTGATGTATTACGTGATTACAGGTTCTATGATATTGACCTCGTTCATCCTAATTATGCAGCAACAGAATTTGTGTTTGAAAAGTTTGTGGAGTATTTCATCAACAAGGAAGACCTTTCAATCATGGAAGAGATAAAAGATATTGTAAAAGCTTTTAAGCACAAACCATTTCAGCCCTCTACTCAGGCGCATCGTAAGTTCATGGAATCGTACTTATCAAAAATTAAACATTTCCAACAGCGGTATCCGGCTATTGATTTAGGTGTCGAAGAACATTACTTTCAAAATAGTTGATAGGCAAATGGTATTTTTCCTTTAAAAATGCTTCCAGTTGTTCGAGTAATATAAATTGATTTAATGCGCGGTTCAGGTTTTGTTCGGGATAACTGGACTGATAGTAAATATCATTCTTTAAGAAATCAGTTACAAAGCGCAGTGCCTGCATATAAATCATCAACAGGCCACTATAATGGAGGTTGTCTTTTTCTTTTTGAGTAAGCATATTCCCGAGTCCATCGAGATACCCGCACATAACAGGCAGGTAATATTCTCCCCGGATAGTGATATCTTCCCAGGCAGTACTGTTTTCGTCTACCGTACACGCCATAGTGCGTACCATGTCGCCGATATCTGAAAAGAATTTTCCCGGCATGATGGTATCAAGGTCAACCGGACCAAGAACCCCGCTGTTATTATCATCAAATAAGATATTGCTGATCTTGCAATCATGATGCATGAGACGCGTCGGATAGTTTGTTTCATCGCTCAACTGATCATAAAAGGTCACCAGTTTTTTCCTTTGACGCAGTTCGGAGATCAGGTGAGTAGAACGCAAAAGTCGCATGATGGTAGCCTGACTAATGGCATCCTCAAACTGCCGGTATCTTACATTCAGGTTATGAAAGTCGGGAAGGATCGTATAAAGACCCGAAGCATCAAAACCAGATAATGATTTTGTTAACGCAGCAAATGTTTGAGCGGCGCGGTAAGCATCTTTCTCATGTTGCACGATCGATATTGAATGAGAGTTTTTTACAAAATGGAAAGCCCGCCAGAAATTGTCTTCTTCATCAATCCAGAAAAGTTTGTGCTGGTGAGTTGATATCAATGCCGGTATTTTAATTCCATGCTGATAGCCTTCCAGGTATTGATATATTTGCCAGTAATTAAGTATTACATTTTCGGGCTGGCTGAAAGTTCGTTGATTGATGCATTGAAGAACAAGGCATGTTTCACTCCCGGTATAGGTTACTTTAAAAGTGCGATGAATTAATCCGTCGCCAAGTGGTTCAATCACCGGTACGCCGTTACCAAATTGAGTGGCAGCTTTTTGTATGGTGTCTTTGTTCAAGGTGTGAGTTATGAATGATGATTATGAATGAAACCCCGAAGGGGTGTAATGATTATAGGAATTATAATATGTTTAACCGAACCACAAAGGGGCAATGTCATTTAGTTCAATGATGAGTTTTCGCTGCATCCTGTTTGAAAAAAG
>CAXTDO010000631.1:0-4331 GCA_964242315.1 uncultured Flavihumibacter sp. | reverse complement strand
AGCCTGTATGAATACAGTACGGAGGTTGAGATAAAGTAAAATGGAATAATCGGAAGGCGCAAAAAATGTGCTTCCCTGCTGGTTGATCTTATCCTTTATTCCGCCGGCATCAATTAACTGAATAAGCGTGTCGTACAATGGATTCGCTTTCAGCACATCGTAAGTAGTGGTATTTTTGTATATATTCACATCTTCCGCGATACCTCCGGTGATATAATCTTTACTACAGGAGTTTAGTACGATAAGTATCACCAGCAGCCCCGATAGTTTTATAATGATTGTTTTTTTCATGCCATAATAATTTAATCCTTGTAAATCAGGGTAGATGATAGTTTATTTATGTGTGGCCCACCATGGATTTTGTGTGAGCAGGTTGTCTTGCGGAAATAAGGTACTCATATCAAGCGGCCAGTAATACCCTTTGTTCGTTGGGCTAACACGATCTGTTAGATAGCCCATGTAAACCAACCAGCCCTGCGTTGGCTCTGTTCTGATCAGGTCATAAAACCAGGTGCCTTCTCCAATAAGCTCACGGCCCCTTTCCATCACCACTTCATCTATCATGTCGTATTGTGACACCGGTTTAAGGTAGGAACTGATACCTGCTCTTCTTTCCGTTATTGAAAGTGCGGCAGCAGCACCTGCCAGGTCGCCTTTAAAAGCCAGCGCTTCTGCATCCAGCAAAATAATATCAGACAAACGGAATAATACCAGGTTGTTATTCAGGTAAGGAAGGGTACCTGTATTAACCAATGCACCCGGCTTTTGAAATTGAAAATTGGTATATTTTAACAGCATGTATCCTGCCATATCACCTCCTGAAATAGGTACCGGTGTCAGGATGGTTTTATAACGGGCATCGGTAGTTGCATAAAAATCATCCACCATGCCGCCCGTTGGTGATATCCAGGAACTGCTTTTGATATTAGCTACCACCGGCCCCTTAAGGAAAACACCGAAGAAATCAAACTGAGCTTCGGCCCATGGCTGATCACCATTAACAAGCAACGCAAACTTCGGATCATTCGCATTATATAACATAGGTAGTTCAAATATGCTTTCTGTAGATAGCTGGCCCTTCCAGATGTTGGTATAAGTGGCCATTGGTTCGGGTGCATAACCGCCATTTTTTATTACTTCCTGGCAGTAAACATGTACGCTGTCGTACTGGCGCTTCCATGCGTAAATATGAGCGAGTAATGAATAAACCCCGGCCTTATTGGCTCTTATTGACTTCGACTTGTCGCCACCGGCATAATTAAGATAAGGCGCTGCTGTTTTTAAATCTTTTATACAGCTATCCAGAACAATTGATTCAGCGGTTCTTGCAATTGGCGGGATGTTTCCATAGTCCGCATCGTTGTAAGTCTGTGTTACAAAAACGGGGTCGCCCCAAACGCGGGTCATGTAAAAATAAGTATAGGCCCTCATAAACAATGCTTCCGCTATGTACGCATTTCTAACAGCCTCACTTGTAAATAATCCGGACTGCATCTGGGGAACATTTTGCAGTACCAGGTTTGTCTGCGCAATCAGTTGATAAAAACGCGACCAGTTCTGCAACTGCCCTTCTTTATAAGGCACATAAGAAAAATTAAACGGCGGGCTACTGCTTGCTTTTACCTGGAAATTGGAATTATTGCTTGCAGGAAGAAATGATCCGGAGGCGAGATCCCCGAATATAAAATGCGACTGGCCATCTCTGAGGCAACTACGCAACTGGCCGTACATGGCCAGCGAAGCCTGTTCTACCGCAGACTGGGAGGTCCAGAACTTTGTACCGTTGGTAGAGGTTATAGGCGCCAGGTAAATATACTTTTTACAGGAACCTCCTATTACCATAATGACAACCAGGCAAAATATTGTTTGAGAAAAATTATGTTTCATAACTGTTATATGAGTTCATTAAAATGTTACATCTACACCGAAGGTGAATTTGATGGGTGTAGGGTATAAGCCGCCGGTATACACACCCAACTGATCCACAGATTCCGGATTAGGAAGGGTAGAATTTTTTATGGTAAGTACATTGTCCATAATGCAATACAGTCTTGCCCTGCCCAGCTTTGCCTTTTGAACCAGTGAGGATGGTAATTGGTAGCTCAGCACCACGTTCTTCACTTTCAGGTAGCTGCCATCCTCATTAAACATACTGGAAATAGGAATAAACTGGTAATAGCTGGGGCCGAATGGATTGATAGAAGGAAATGATGCTGAGTAGCCTGTTTTGGATGCGGCCTTTTGGGGTGTCCAGTAATCTACGTCGCTAAGGTCAGGTAGCCTGCCTCTTGCAAAGGAATAAATACTGCTGGAATAACCGCCTACAACATTACTGATCTGTTGCTGATAGAAAGTATTGATAACATCGCGCTTCCAGGTGAATACACTAACGATACTCAGCGAAAAATTCTTGTAAGTAAAGTCATTCACCCAACCACCGGTCACTTTTGGATTTGGATTTCCGGTAGGCACACGGTCGCCGTACTGGGCGCCGTTATTTTCATCGGGCCATACATCGCCGATCTTATTCACATCCAGCCAGATCGGATCTCCGGGAACCACTTTATGATTGCCTTTGAAATAGGTAATGGTATTACCGGTGATGGGATCAAAAGGAATCTCGTTCTGGTAATTATATACACCACCATATTTCAACTGGAACATCTGATAAATTGGTTGGCCAACAGCATATATTCTGCCGTTACCATATCCATCTTCAACAACAAACGTACGATTGCCATACGGTAGCCTGGCGATTGCATTTTTATTGTATGATACGGTTAGTTGCATGTTCCATTGCAAAGCGCTGTTACGTGCCAGGTTTTTTGTACTGAGGGTGATGTCTAAGCCGCGGTTGCTTACCCAAAGATCATGAGCATTGAATTTCACGGTTTCAAAACCAGTGAAGAAGGGCAGCGCAAAATCGTAGAAATCGTCTTTAGAAATTTTTTCATAAGCATCTACTATCAGTGAAACGCGGTTGTCGAACAATTGCGTCTCTATCCCGATATTCTTTTGCGTTGTTTTTGCCCAGGTTAAATTACTTTTTGTTAATCCGTTATTATAACTGGGTTGTATAGCCGCAGCGCCGTTATAGGTGCCCGGCACAGTGTACGAATTAAAGGGAGCATAAAAGTCCGATGCCTGCGTTCCGGATACTCCGTAGCTTCCGCGTAATTTTAAAAAGCTTATATAATTTTTTATTCCATCCATAAACTTTTCGTCCGATATCACCCAACCCGCACCTACCGCAGGAAAATATCCCCATTTTGTTTTGTCCCCAAAGCGTGATGATGCATCGCCACGGTATGAGCCATACAACAGGTATTTACCATCAAGGTCGTACTGTGCCTGACCCGTGAATGATAGCAGCGCGCTTGCCGCATAGGATGAACTGCCTGTAAGATCTCCCTGCGGAACACCACTTACTACCTGGATATCATTGGAGGGAATATTGGTACCCGACACTGAATTACTATTAGAAACATCCGCATTGAATTGCTGCGATCCTAATATAGAAAAATTGTGTGTATGTTTATTGGTGTTGATCCTGGCGGTATAGTTTAAGGTATTGGCGATAAAATAGGTGGAATAAGAACCCTTGTCAGACTGAGCTTTTGACGGCTGTGCAACACCGCCGTTCTGTGCAGATATCTGGTCGATATTGGACGGTTGAAAATAATCACGGTTTGAGGTTGAAATATTGGCGGCTCCCTGAAATACGTATTTAAGTGATGGCAGCACTGCATAGTTCAAAGTCAGTGATGCAGTATATACGTCGTTAATATTCTTGTTTCTTAATTTACTGTACAAACCGGAGAAATTCAATGAATCGAAGGAAGTAAGGCGAAAAAAAGAAGTGGGCTGTGCTGCTCCGCTAACCGGTGTATTTTCATCACTATTATTAGTATACTTCTTTCCCCGTTGCCTGTCGCCTTTTGACATGGCCACAATAAACTGGCTCGTTAATTTAGGACTTATCTTAAAATCAAAATTAGCCCGCACGCTATAACGTGTATAGCCAAATGATTTGATAATACCGGCTTCATCATAATAGTTCATGCTGACCCGATAGCTGGTATTATCGTTTCCGCCAGACATGGTTACATCGGCATTTTTAACGGAACCATTCTGATAAAATAAGTTTTGCCAGTCGGTAGCATTGTTAAAATAAGGATTGAACCGGTCTGTCAGAAGCTGCGGCAGATCGGCTCTTTGAGCGGCAGTACCATAGGTGTTAATTATATCAAGCTTTTGCTGTCTTTCCGCTGCGCCTGTAACAGTGTTTAACAATTGTGGCTTCAGCGTAACACCGCCGTAAACATTTACCC
>CAXTDO010000630.1:0-4338 GCA_964242315.1 uncultured Flavihumibacter sp. | reverse complement strand
GTGTTAAGTGGTGATTTCGATATTAATCTTGCTCCCGAAGATTGTTGGCAAAATGTGTTGAAAGCAACTGTTCCGGGGTCCATTGTAGTTTTTCACGATAGTGAAAAAGCAAAAAAAAGATTAATACACACCCTGCCTAAACTGCTGGAGTATTATAAGAAAAGAGCATACAATTTTGAAAAAATAATTCTTTGACAGAGACGATCTCTGAAATGGAAAATTTTTCATTACGGGACAGTTTCCCATTATAAGTTTGATGAGTAACATCCTAAAAAAATTTGGGCCTGGGTAGAAACCCTGGCCCGTTTTTAATCCGTACCCTATGAAAACTGGATTAAAGATAAATAAAAAACAATTCGACCAAAAATTATTTATCACGTTAAAGCATTAATTATTTTAAAGATAGAACAATTTTTAATTAATGCAAACTTATTTATGTTGTGGTATATTTTATTAAGACGTTTATTTTGGTATTCCATGCTTCATTGCATGAATCAATGATACCCGCATCTGTATTGAGTTGTAGCACTTTGCGTTTTCCTTTATCCTTAAGTGTGAGGTTAATTTTTTCATAAGAGGTTGTTCCAATTCTGCATGCTATTTTACAAAAATTAAATCATTTTTTTTACCAAAATTTACCTTCTAATTAGTCGCCGGTTAGTAGTCTTTTGTAAAGATGGGATAGTAAAAATGCCGATTTAGCAGATAGTATATTTACTATATATTTAGGAATAATTACTTCCATTTTTAGTAGATTTACTATAAATGTTTAAACTTGTTTTAAAAGACCGGTGTTTTATCAGGTTGTAATCTCTCAACTTTTATAGCATCTATAAACGGGTGTTCCGTTGTATCACCTGTTACTGTTGACAGTTGGCGATAATAGTATCAATCGCTTTGTTTGTGATTATCAGCATCCTGATCATACAAACGTTAACAATTAAGTTGTTATGTAACTACGGGAAATACGGTTACGTTGATCATACTTATTTTAATGACATAACATTGATTGCTTTATCATCCATAGTAATTATACGGGTGAAGATTTCGTTTACTTCGAAGATGTTTCAGTGATTCTCCTATAAAATCACCAGGGAGTGATCAGCGTCTGGTATCTTTAAAAATTAATAAATAATATTTTTGACCTTTGAATTATGATAACAGATACGCATTGCCATTTATACCTGCCCGAATTCTCTGACGACATTCAGGATGTTATAAGCAGGGCAATGAAAGAAGGTGTAACAAAGTTTTACCTCCCATCAATTGACAGTGCGTCGCTTGACAGCATGTTGAAGCTTGAGGAACAATTCCCCGGCAAATGTTTTTCCATGATGGGATTGCATCCCTGTTCCGTAAAGGAGAATTACCAGCAAGAACTTACATCAACCGAAAACTGGCTGTCAAAAAGAAAATTTGCGGCCGTGGGTGAGATAGGTCTTGATTTTTATGGGGACAAGACTTTCGAGCAGCAGCAACAAGATGCCTTTCACCAGCAGATCGAATGGGCATTGCATTATAACATTCCCATAGTCATTCATTCGAGGGATGCCACAACAGAATGTATCAACATCGTTCAGCAGCATCAGAAAGGCTTATTGAAAGGCATTTTCCATTGTTTTGGCAGCGACTATGAATCTGCTATGCGAATCATAGATCTTGGATTCTATTTAGGTATCGGTGGTGTGATTACTTATAAGAATTCCGGTCTGGCAGCGGTACTTGAAAAGATTCCATTAGAACATATGGTGCTGGAGACAGATGCGCCTTATCTGACACCGGTTCCTTTCCGCGGCAAACGTAATGAAAGCAGCTATCTTAAATTTGTGGTTTCAAAGCTGGCGTCAGTAAAAGGTATCTCTGTGGACGAGGTAGCTGCTATTACCACATCCAATGCCGAAAAAATATTCGGCAGCTAAGTGTTGATCATGTATTTTTGCTGCCCTCATAAAAAGGAGAGTTGTCCGAGTGGTTGAAGGAGCACGCCTGGAAAGTGTGTATGCTCGAAAGGGTATCGAGGGTTCGAATCCCTCACTCTCCGCTTGAATGTAGTTCAAATTGTTTCAAAAGCTCGTAAATCGTTGATTTTCGGGCTTTTTCCGTTTTATGACCAATCAAATTAGATCAAAAGCTCTCAAATTGAAAGATACCTATTCGGATACCCGATTGAATAAAGGTTTTGGGTATCCGAATTCTAAGGAAACGTAAGCCAGGTAAGTAGTCCAGAAAATGGACATCTTGTCTTGGGTATTATAAAAACATAGTTTTAAACCTAAAAACGGACAAAATGGAGACAAGTATTAATACACTATTCCATCTCAGGAAAGACAAAATGAACAAGCAGAATCAGGTACCGATTTATTTAAGGATCACTATTGGTGGACGCCGATTTGAATGGAGCACTCAGCGATACATAGATTCAGCAAAGTGGTCTCAGCCGGCTGAAAAGGTTAAAGGAACGACTGAAGAAGCAAAAAGAATTAATGCATTTCTGGAACTCATGAAGCATAAAGTATTCGTATACCAGAAGGAACTTATCCTGGAACAAAAAACTCTTACTCTTGCTTGTTTTAAAGACAAATGGAATGGAATCACAGAAAAAGGAAGGATGATCATGGAGACATTTAGACAACACAATGAGAAGATGGAAGCTTTAGTGGGGACAGACTATGCTGAGGGTACACTTGGAAGGTATAGAACCACATACGAGCATACTGCCAACTTTATAAATGGAAGTACAATGTTGATGACCTAAATATAAACAAACTTAATTATGAATTTTTGTCTGAATACGAGTACTGGCTTAAAACTTTTCGCAAGTGTGCCCATAATACGGCGGTAAAATACCTGGCTAACTTTAAGAAAATCGTTTTGATTTGTGTTAAAAATGGTTGGTTACAAAAAGATCCCTTCTTTAATTATAAGTTTAAAAAGAAAACGGTCGCTAGAGATTATCTCTCTGAAGTGGAATTAAAAGTAATGCAGGAGAAGAAGTTTTCCAGTGAACGATTGGAAAAGGTAAGGGAT
This sequence comes from uncultured Flavihumibacter sp., assembly GCA_964242315.1. Classification (GTDB taxonomy): domain Bacteria; phylum Bacteroidota; class Bacteroidia; order Chitinophagales; family Chitinophagaceae; genus JADCRZ01. The sequence continues at coordinate 1,311 of CAXTDO010000630.1, read as the reverse complement.
ATATTTATGTTTTGTTGTTATACCGGTCTTGCCTATGCAGATGTTTATAAATTAAAACGATCTGAAATTAAGATTGGAATTGATGGCAAGCAATGGATCTTCGCAAATCGGAAGAAGAATGATGAGTTCTTTCGGACACCACTACTTCCAATAAGTTTATCGTTGCTTGAAAAATATTCAGCCCATCCGGAATGTATTGCAAAGGATCGAATGCTGCCAGTGTTAACCAATCAAAAAATGAATTGCTATCTTAAGGAGATTGTTGATACCTGCAGCATTAATAAAGAACTGACCTTTCATATTGCTCGGCATACTTTTGCTACGACTGTTACATTGAATAATGGGGTTCCGATAGAGACGGTTAGTAAGATGCTGGGTCATACTAATTTAAAAACGACACAGCATTATGCAAAGTTGTTGGATGGTAGGATCAGCGAGGACATGGCAAGGTTGGAAGCGAAAATTTCTAAAATTTAAATTTCAAGTTATTCTTCGAAACCGACAGTTCATAAGGAACTTTTCCACCGACATTTTGCACCTTAAAAGCCTGGATATTTGGATGTCATATTTTTCGTTCATTACAGGATAGAAGATTGCTGATCGGGAAGTCGAAGTGGGAATCTTGTCCCAGCCAGACTCTTCTATAAGTGTCAGTTCTGCGGGTCCCAAAGGTCTATACAATGTTGTTGTTTCTTCGTATGTCTGCATAAATAGTCAGGTTAAGTTAAAAAACAGTTTGTCTACCTGATATTTAATAACTCAGCACTGCCTGGATTATTCATTGGCCTTAGAGAAACTTATTGCTAGATTGACACCAATGTTAAAGCATGTAAGTTGGGGCAAATTTTATTGGTCTGCCCATTTATAAATACTTAAGATTTACTTACTATTCAAATATAATTTTAAATTCTCGGAATTGTTCGTCGGCCGAACAGGTGTTCAAATATTATAGTCGAACATGGTTCATCCGTCTGCTCTTCTTGCCCAAAGTCTATATTTAAAAAGGTTCCACTCAGACAGCAGTCGGAACATCAGATGCTTCGCTGCAATGAAGTAATTGTTTATCTAAAATTTCAGTTATGAAAATAAAACAAACTTCAGCTGTAGTGGAACCCACTACCAAAGTACAAAAACCAGTGAACTTTTCAAACAAGGTGCTTTATGTTGGTATTGACGTACATAAAACGCGTTGGCAGGTAGCCGTCTTCCTGGAAGGGGTCATTCTAAGTAACGTCAGTATTGCCGCTTACTCTGAGATACTCATCTTGTACTTGCTTAAACATTACGGTAATGCTTCCTTTCACTGTGTTT
>CAXTDO010000629.1:0-4343 GCA_964242315.1 uncultured Flavihumibacter sp. | reverse complement strand
GAATGAGTGGTTTGGCAAAAGCGGCATCCACGCCGGCAAGTCTTACAAGAAGTTTAAGCCTGGTAGCGTTTGCAAATTTTACCCATTTGGTAATATCGCCTTTGAATGCAATATCCTGCGCAGCAAAAATTGCCTTGCCTGTTGCCGACATCTGGTTGTATGCAAGGGGAAGGGAGTCGGCCACATTTCCCAACTGGGTTATGATATCCTCATAAATTAATTTAGGATCGTCGTATTGGGCATACCAGTATGTTTGAGAACCGGTGCTTCCCTGAAAAGCGTTGAAATAGGGAATTGAATTAAAGAAATCAACCAGTTTTGCGGATTGATATTCTTTTACCAGCGTTAGTAATTTAAAATACACATCTGCATCCAGCTTGCTTTGTCCGCTGCGTGCGTTCACTTCAGCCCTTACGGTTTCCCACGACTTTATTCTCTGATAGCTGGCTTCAAAATAACTCTGGCCTGTAATAGGATAATCATCAAAACCATTACCGCTGGTAAGATCGTTATAAGATGAAAACCAGGTGTACCGGTAAGAAACAAAACGCTGGGCAACCTGTTCGTAACCGGTAATGCTGTTTCCTCCGTTTAAAAGATAATACCATTCACCGTAATCCTGTATGAACAATTTGTTATTGGAGATGGTGCTGGTAAACATTCCCGGAACAATATCGGTAACGCCGGAGCTTAACCTGTCCGGATCGTTAAACCGGTCTGCAAGGTCTTTTTTACAGGAACTTCCCGTTATAAGAATCAGTGTTGCGTATAATATAAGACTATTAATTTTTCTCATTATAGTAAGTTTAAAAATTTACGTTGATGCCTGCAGAAAAGGTTTGCTGTCCGGGATACACGGTATTTTCAACATAGCCATCAGCGCCGGTAGCTGCTTCCACATCAATATTGGGAATAGATTTATAAATGTAAAAGAGGTTTCTTGCAGCAAGGGTAACGGTAACAGCCTGCAGCGACAGCCTGGTGGCCATCTTCACAGGAAGTGTATAGGCAAGCGCCACTTCTCTCACTTTAACATAATTGTTTTTATACAAACGGTCAGGGGGGAACGAAGAAGCAAGATCGTTTGCATAAAATTCGTAGTAACTGGTAGCAGAAGTTATGACATCATTTGTAATATAATGATTGGTAGCATCCAGTTTGGTTCCCGGAAGAATAAGACCATCATGGTATACACGGCCACCAACTGCGCCTGCAGGAGCGGCAACGTTATGCTGCCATGCAATTTTTTTACCCGTTGCATCAATATAATAAGCCATGCCGCCATGTTGTTCATCGCGGTACTGCAAGGTGCTGCTTAGTTGCCCAAGGCCCGTCATGCGCATATTTGTGTATGAGAATACGGTTCCCCCTGATTTATAATCAAGGCCAATGCGGAAGTTGAAACTTTTATAACGCAGATCTGATAGAATACCACCGTATAGTTTGGGCATGATGTTTCCGGCTATGATTGTTTTTTGTGCGTCTAAAGAATAGAGTCCGTTTGTAACCACTTTATTACCGTTATCATCGCGCAGAAAATCATACATTTTAATTTCTCCAAACGGATGGCCTACATCTGCCCTGATGCTCGCGGCGCCCGAGTTGTTGTTGATCAGGTTTCCATAAGTATATGCCTGCAGGTCGCTGTATAAGCCCAGTACTTTTGATCCCTGGCGTGCGCCGTTGAGGGTGATGTTCCAGCGCAGGTCTTTTGTTACGACGGGAGATCCCATCACGGAAAATTCAAATCCCCAGGTTCTCATATTTGCTGCATTAATTTTCAGGCTTGATGAACTGGAAGATGCAGATACGGGTAACCCTATAATTTCGTCGTATTTGTTGTTGGTGTAAAAAGACAGGTCTAAAGTCAGCCTGTTCTGATTGAAGAAGCTGTGGTTGATACCCACCTCAAACTCACGTTTGCGTTCCGGCTTTAGTGAGCCTGGCAGCAGGCTTCCCGGAGGCGTGATGGAAGTGGCGGATACTCCGGTACCTGTCAGATATCCGATGCTGTACTGGTTGTTTGCAAAGTAACGATTGGTGCCGCTGCCTACGTCTGCCCATGCGAACCTTATCTGTCCCCTGTTCATTTTTGGTATGCTGAAATGTTCCGTGTAGTTCCGGGGTAAAGAGGGGTCGGGGTAAAAGTTTTTATTGTTTGCAGGAGGAAGTGTTGAGTTCCAATCCTGTCTTCCCTGAATTTCCAGATACAATTCATTTTTCCAGGAAACGGTTCCCGATGCAACAACGCTGTAGAGTACATCGCTACCTCGTCCGTAACTTCTTATCTGGTATAAATTACCGCTGGAAGCTACTCCGGCTTCGTTGTTAAAAGAATACCAACCCGGGAAGTTGAGTCCGCCTATTGAGTTGGAGCCAAGGATCTCTGAATTTCTAAGCCTGTATATGAATCCACCAAAAGCAGATACATGAATGTCGTCATTTTTAAATCCTTTGTCGTAGTTTAACAGGCCCTGGTATGTTTGCACGGTATTGTTTTCTTTCTTCACGCCAAAGCTGCCGTTAGCCACCACCGGTACTATGCGTGTAACGCTGTTTTCCGTTGTATACGTAGTGTTGTCATAATCGAGGCCAAACTGACCGGTGAAAAAGATATGTTTTGTAAAGTTCAGCGTAACCTTTGCAGAGTTGATAACATGGAATTTATCATCTTTCTGCCTGTTCCTGTCATAGGACCAAAGATATCCCCCGATGTTTGCTACCCCTGTATTGGAGATGGCGTTGCTTAGATCGCGCTGGTAACCTGTGTTGTCCAGGTAAAGGTTGTTATAAAGACTATGGTAATCATAATCAACCGGAAAACCCCAGGCAATGCTTCCGCCATTACCTTCTCTTCTGTTCTGCGAAACGATATTATATATGTTTGTCACCAACTCAAAACTGGCAAGCTTAGAAGCTTTTATGTTACCGCTGAAACTGAAGGTATTTCTCTTCTGCCATGAGTTAGAGCTGGTAATGTCATTATACCTGTAATTAGTATAGGAGGCTCTTATGCTGCCTTTATCACTGCTGCCGGCTATCGCTACGTTTGAGTTAAACGATGTGCCGGTTTGAAACAGATCTTTGTAGCTGTCGTGTGGTGAATTGGTAGTAAGAATGCTGTCGTAACCCACCACATTGGCGCCATCGAATTTGGGACCGAAGCTGAAGCGCTTGTTATTGATTTGTCGTATCCGCTGTCCGTTGCGTACCAGGTAGGTAGTATCATAAATATTGTCGCCTAATCCGTATTCTTTCTGGAGGTCGAGATAGGCTCTTGGTTTTTCCACGCTGTACTGGAACGAACCGGACATGCCGAATCCTTTTACGTTGCGCCCGCTTTTAGTGGTGATCAATACCACACCGTTGGCAGCATCTGTTCCGTATAACACCGTTGCTTTTGCACCTTTAAGGATATCGATTGATTCAATATCCTCGGAGTTAATGTCGTTGATATTGGAGCCGTAATCATATCCCGATCCTACGGAACCTCCTATGGATGTTGCCCTGTCGCTGATGATTACGCCATCAATAACAAATAGGGGTCTCAGGTTCTGTTCGGAATTCAAACTGGCAGAGCCGCGGATATTAAGTTTTAACCCTCCCATTGGACCTGCTGCACCTACGTTTACTCCTACACCGGAAGCTTTACCGTATAAGGCAAGAAAAGGGTTCATTGTAGCGCCGGCTTTGGTGAGTTCTTCACCCTTTACGGAGGCAATACTGTAACCAACCGACCTGCGATCGCGTTTCACACCCAGGGCGGTAACTATCACATCTTCCAGTCCACCGGCTACCGGTGTAAGGCTGATGTTGATAGTGCTGGAATTACCGGGCCGTACGGTTTTGGGTTCATAACCTACAAAGCTGAATGTAATGCTTGCATTGTTGGGCATCTGAATAGAAAATCTGCCCTGTTCATTGGTAGCGCCGGCTAATTTGCTACCGCTAACGATATAGCTTACTCCACCAAGTGGCTTGCCGGTGCTGTCATTTACTACTCCTGAAACGGTTCTCTGTTGCGCGAAAGATAACGTAACTGCCAGGCAACTTATGGCAATTACGAGAAAGCGAGGTAGAAGTCTTCTCATAAATGTGTTTTGGATGTCTTGATAATGGCTCCAAAATTAACAGCATTTGAGATGCGGACTTTACCTTTCGTGTAATTTATTGTTAATGGCGTTGAGTTATTTTTTAACCGCAGAGAACGCAGAGGAGGAAACGCAGAGGGCGCAGAGGAAACTTTCCTCTGCGTTTCCTCCTCTGCGTTCTCTGCGGTTAAAAAATAACTTATGCAAACAACGCTTTCTCCGCCTTACCCAACCCATCGGATGTAGTATAGA
>CAXTDO010000628.1:0-4344 GCA_964242315.1 uncultured Flavihumibacter sp. | reverse complement strand
CAATTGAAAAGGAAATGTTGACAAGTGCTAAATCTATTAACAACTTCGTTAATAGATTTAGCACTTGTCAACATTTCCTTTTCAATTGAGGTCAATTTTTTTGCTGAATCACCTCCTGTCTTTCTTCAGTGAGATCTCGATAAGTCGGGCTTACAAATACTTGAAACTTTTTTTCCATTTTTGATTTTGTGACTGCCGCTAACGTCAGTCTGTGAAAAAACTAAGCGCATTTAAAAAAGGTTTCGGACACCCTATGGAGAGTCCTGCTCATTTAAGCGATCCTCAGGGCCTTTATTTAGTTTTCTCACAGACTGACGTTAAGGGCTTTGGGCAAGTGGGGCGGATTATTCCGTCCGCCGTTAACCGCCGTTAAATGTATAAATAAAGTTCATTGATTATTCTAATGTCTGGCTTTATTCGACTGCCCAAACAAATGATCAAGTCCGCCAAAAGTTGATCATAGATCATCCGTCCGCCCCACTTGCCCAAAGCCCGCTGTTAGCGGCTTTTTGTGTTAGATGGAGGATAAACAATGCCCTCTTCACCACCTGTTTCGCCGGGGTAATTTGTTCTGTTTCCATCCGTACCATAATCCAGTCTCTGTTTCACAAAGAATTTCTTAATTAAATCTAATTTTTGTTCGCAGTTATTTGCCAGTAGACCAAAGCGATCTGAGTATGACTCGTAACGTGAGCATTGAAAACAAATCCAAATTGTTTCTACTGCATTCCCATTTTTATCAATGAATATAATTGCATTTCGCGGAAAGAAACACATAGTTATTGAACCAACCCCACTAAATTTTTTATAAACGTTGTTATAAATAACATCTGTCAGTTCAATAACTTCTTGCTTCGACAAAATCTTATGCTCAATTAAACTATCATAAATGACTTTTCCATTTTTGATAGGATAGTTTTTATCATGATATCGAAAAGAGGCTAAGATTACTTTGTCACTCCTGTTGAAGGGATAGTGCCTTAATCGTTGAGTAATTGTATATTTTGATTTATGTATGCAATTGTCGTCCGCGCCCTTAACTCCCTTAATTTGATATTGATTAGATTTATGTTGGCCCGAGACCTCAAAGATTGATAGAAACAAAATGATAGTATGAAGTAATAACTGTCTCATATGGGTGGCGGCTAGCGTGTTCGGCTTTGGGCAGGTGGGGGCATTGTATTCCGTCTGCCGATGACCGCTGCCGAATTATTACTAAAAGTTACTTATTGATTCAAATGTCCGGCTTTATTCGTCTGCCTGAACATATCTTGAAGCTTGCAAATAGTTGATGATACTTACGTCCGCCCCACTTGCCCAAAACCCGCTGTTGGCGGTAATTGTGTCAATTTAGGACTTCCTCAAATATTTTCGAAAGGTTGTTGAGTACCTGTCTGCAAATTTGAGGGATTTGATATTGTCAAAGATAATCGTTGTTGCTTTCGCTTCAAATTTACCATTAGGATCATAACTATGGATACTTACACTGTTGTTATTGATGCTCTTAATTGGTCCGATAAAGAAATTAATATAGTCTCTACCATTTTCTTCGCTCTCGACAATTACATGGAAATCTAGTTTTTTAATACTTTTAAAAATTGCCACCCAATTAGTAAGATTGATGTCCGTTGTATCATAAGATAAATTTAAAAGTCCTTCTGACTTAATGATTTTCTTTTTTGTTTTGTCCCAACTGTTACAAATTATATTGTTAATGCTTTTGTTTTCAACAATAAAAAATCCATCGAGCATGAAATCTTCGTCAGGCTGTATTAACAAATGCGAATTCGACATTGCCAAAATAAAGCCTTTTATAGATTCCTCCAACCCACATATTGTCCTAAACAGCCTGACATATTCCTTCGTGTCAATGAGCTTCTGCAGCTTTAAATTATTATTATTACTGGTCGTCATGTTTAATGAGTGTTCGTTTTATTACCGCTAACGTCAGTAAAAACCCTTGAGCGATACTCAAATTGTTACAGCACAATTACTCTACTATTATAATACATACTTATCAAATTGATCTGTTAATTATTGCGGGCTGTTGCGGTATAAAAAATATTCATTACATAGCAACGCTATTCTGGGTTCCAATAAATTCATTAACAGACTGAAACCCATCGTAAATGTAAATATAAAAGATTAGGCGGTTTACTACTAAGTGTCAGTACATCAACGTTCCATAAAATACTCGTTTTGTACGTAATTTACAATCAAGTGGTTATTAATCCTTAGAGGTTATTAAAGGATTTGCAATTTTACCAGATCCATGGGATTTAATTATCTTTCAATTTCATGTTGAGCAAGGACGACCCGGCAAAGCTTGTCCCCTTCGCTTGTTTTTAAAGCCTTATAGGTCTGAACGCTAATCCAGTCTTCACGTTTTCAGTTCATCTTATCATATTCTCTTGCATTCTTCCGAATACTCTTATCCAGCGTTTTACTTTGTTCTCTTCCTGCCAGTACATCCGACCACGGAGATTTCACCCGTTCCGCAAATTTGGCCTGGAAACGAAAATCGCAGCTTACCCTGGTGAAATCCGTTTCATTCTTTTTCGTTCCATGCGTAAGGTAACCACCATCCCACAATATAGCCTGACCATATTTCAGGTTAATTGGCTGATAATCTTTTAACCCATAATCAGATTCGCACCAAAGCGTGTTGGATTCAGACACATCGGTAAAAGGCAGGTAGCAATTAACCTGTTGCTGCCTGCCGGTTACATCCGCATCACGGTGAAAGTTGGCTACGCTGTCGGTACCGGCAAGGTGCACACGCATTTTAGGATGGGCCGAGTAAGAAATATGTCCACCATAATGAAGTGACAAAACATCGGTTATCCATCTGTGATATACCAGGTAAAAAAGCGCATCATCTTTTAATGCCTGCATTTTATTCCGGAGCAATAAATTATCCTCGTACAGGAGCTTCACTTTATTCATCCGCTTTTGCCAGGATATATGCAACTGATCTAATACCGGCACTTTGAAAACTGCGGCAAGCACTTTGTTGAACGGGTATCGACCAGTGTCATAATCGAGAATGACGGCATTCTTAAGCATAATTAAAATTGAATAGAAGATTGGGATTGTAAAACATTGCCACCCGCATCTGTTTGCAGATTTAATATGCCGCTTACCGTGTTGGAGGCAGTATCATAGTTCAGGCTGCTGAGGTCGAGTGTAAATGTTTTGATGATTGTTTTTCCATCGGCCGCATAAAGGGTAATAAGTGTTGATACTGGCTTGCCTGCCTGCATTGTAGTTATACGGGTTTCCTGTAACGTGCCATCGGCGCGTGTTATAGGTGGTTCTGTTTTCTGGGTGGTGCTGGGGTCTCCCGTTTTAATGTTCATTTTAAACGCCGGATGTGCAGTAGTTGCGGCATTGGCTGCTACCGGATTTTTTTTAGGTGGTGGTGAAGTTTGTAGCTGAATTGCCTTAGGGTCGTCGGCTTTTAATTTTTTTCCGTGCTGATCATATGCTACGGTGCTCGCAGAAAGCAGTTGGTTTTTATTGGAATATACCTCCACTTTTTTAATGCTGTTTATTACCCGGTGATCGTTGTTGAAAAGTGATGCTGAATAATCGACTACGATTTTATTTTGCATTTCCCCTTTGTTATACACCAGCGTGGTGGATAACGCAGGTTTGGCATCAGTGTAGGTGAGGGTTGTTTGCGATAACAATGAACCCTTATCATCATTTGCAGTATAGTTAATCTCCCCGGAATGAAACTCGTTCCGGGCATTGAACACTACCTTTGAAAAATCTACGGCAACCTTCGAAGTTACGGCTGCCGAGGCAGGATCGAGGTTGGTCGTTTCAATGCTTTGCGGCCTTCCCAATGATGAAAGCGCCACAGTGGATGTGGACTTTAAAACTTTGTCGGCCGTATGCGTTTTAACCGCGTATTGACCTCCAACCTGGGTGGTTCCTAAAAAACTGGTTTGCGAATAATCAACATCAGTGTAGCCCGACACAGCGCCGCCATTATCGGTATCGTAATGCGTGATAGAACCTGACACGATTTTTTCCTTATCAAACTGTATCACTCCATCGTGTTTCTTCTGTCCTGTCAACGCGTCTGTTGTACTTATGGCTACAGCGCCCGAGCTAACACCCAGCGAATTGTTCCAGGTAACCCCGTTCATATCCATCTGTACGGTTTTAAAATTGCCATCACCGCTTACATTAGACACATTAACGGTGGCCGCACCGGGTTTACCGTTGCTGCCGAAACTGACCGCTGTTGAGTTCAGTTTAACACCATTGGCATCCTGTGATTCGTGGGCGAGGTTACCGCCTGATATGGTACCGTCGGCCGCAAAATTAATACCC
>CAXTDO010000627.1:0-4369 GCA_964242315.1 uncultured Flavihumibacter sp. | reverse complement strand
CGGATTGCATTCAAAAGTTTAAACGGAGAAAAGTGTCAAAAGGAAAATATCCTTCAAACAACGGTAATTGATTCCACTAACGTACGGGTGATGCAGTTGCAGGCAGCAAAGATCGGCGCCCAGCAAAAAGACATAGAACAACAGGACGGAAAACTGCGGGAACAAAAAAGAATGTACAATAACCAGCGTACACTGTTGTATTTCCTGGTAGCTGCACTGGTACTGGTTATTATTTTAGGAGGACTGGCATTTCATTCGTTGCGTGAGAACCGTAAAATTAACAGGCGGCTGCAAGCGCAAAACCTGGAAATTTCTGAACAGAAAAAAAAGATCGAGGAAATATCGGCCAAAGCCAAAGCAGCCAACGAAGCTAAAGTTAATTTTTTCACCAACATATCTCATGAATTCAGAACGCCGCTTACCTTGATCCTGGGACCGTTAGAAGAATTGCTGGCCAACGCAAAAAACCCGCTCTTCAGCCAAAGCCTGGTATTGATTCAAAAAAATGCCATCAGGCTGTTAAGGCTGGTAAACCAGCTTATGGATTTTAGAAAAATTGACGTGGAAAAAATGAAGGTGAGGGCTACTGAAAACGATCTTGTTTCTTTTATTAATGAAATAGTGCTGTCTTATAAAAGCATCGCGCAAAAAAGAAATATCGACCTGCGCTTAATCACAAAAGAGCGGCAGCTTATTATCTGGTTTGATTCGAGCATCATAGACAAAGTGATCTTCAACCTATTATCCAATGCATTTAAATTTACAAAAGATGGTGGGTTTATACATGTGTATGTAAGCAAAACCGAAGATAAAGAGGTGTCTGTTAAAGTGGAGGATAATGGTGTAGGAATGGCAAAAGATGCCGTTGATCATGCTTTTGATGTTTTTTACCAGGGAGAATACGAAAACTATAAAGGATCGGGGTTGGGTCTTGCCTTATCAAAAGAACTCGTTCAACTTCATAAGGGCACTATTACCGTAAGCAGTGAAAAGTGGAAAGGAACAACCTTTGAAATGCGCTTACCCATAGGTGATACACCTTTCAACAGAGATGAATTAAGTAAAAGTGATGCCATTCATGCCGTTTTATATGAACCTGAAAAAATCTACACGTCAGACCTGGAGGGTGAACAGGCAATAAAGAGAGAACAGCCAGCAGGCATGGAATCAAAGGAGCATTCCATTTTAATAGTGGAAGACAACCCTGAATTACGCTGTTTTCTGGCAAATAAATTAAGTGCAGCGTACGAAATACTGGAAGCTGATAACGGGCAATCTGCTTTACAGCAGGCTTTCGATGCCATTCCGGATTTAATCATCAGCGACGTAGTGATACCGGGCAAAGACGGGATGGCTTTAACCAATATTTTGAAGAACGACTTCCGTACTTCTCATATTCCTATTATTCTGCTTACAGCAAAAACAAGCATCGACCAGCAAATAGAAGGTATGAGAAACATGGCTGATGCATATATTACCAAGCCTTTCAATATACAATTTCTGGAGCAACATTTAAAAAGCCTGCTTGCTAACCGTGCAAGGTTAAAGGAACATTTTACCGGAGATATTTCTTCCACATTAAAAACACAAACATTCGGCAAGCTGGATAAAAAGTTTATTACCGAATTTACCGCTCTGATAGAAAGCAATATATCGAACGATGAATTCAGTGTGGAAGATATCTGTAAGCAAATGGGTATATCGAAAGTTCAGTTATACCGGAAAGTGAAAGCCTTACTAAACATTAATGTGAACGACTACATAGTTGATACCCGCCTGCAAAAAGCAAAATATTTTCTGCAGCATGAAGCTTTTTCAATTAGTGAGGTGGCGTATAAAGTCGGGTTTTCGTCACCTGCTTATTTTTCAACTGTTTTTAAATCTAAGTTTGGTATTACGCCCAAGGCGTTTAAGGAGAAATGAGTGGTTACCTTGTGAGTATTTTTTTAACCACGGAGGAAAAGCCGAGGTAACACGGAGGTCCACGGAGAAAGCCTCTCCGTGGACCTCCGTGCTACCTCGGCTTTTCCTCCGTGGTTAAAAAAACTTGAACATACATCAGCTAGGATTAACGCTGGTTTCTACAATTTGAGAAGTCTACATTAAAGCGGGTTCTGCACTATCGTAGTGTTTGCATTCAGTTCATCCTGCGGAAACAACCACTCCCATAATTTATCTCCGGCAGGCACGGTAACTATTTGAATAAGGGCCTGAAGATGGTTTGGTATTCCCGCCCTGCTCATAGGCAGGTTTAAGCGTTTCAAATCGGTAAACCGGAATCCTTCACCCCACAATTCTATTCTTCGGTTGAAAGATATTTCATTCAGTAATGCCTCGCCTGTACTTTCAGACTTAACATAACTTGCATTGCGATTCTTTACCAAAGTAAATAAAGCATCCTGGGCAGCGGCAAATTGATTCAGCCTGGCCCTAGCTTCGGCTTCTATAAGATACATTTCTGCAGACCTTATATAAGGAACATCTCCCGTACTTAAAGCATCGCTTTTTGCAAGAAACTTTTTATTCTGGTAAGGAACCCTGGCGCCTCCCGGCGGAATGGGTACCGTTGCGCCGGTTTTATCCCACATCTGTTTGCGTATATCCGTTGCCGGTATCTGCTCCCATAGCGTGGCATTGATAGCCCTTGGCTGCGTGCGTAATACAGTTGAATTAAAGTTCGCGGATATATAGGCGAAGTATGAATAAAAGAAAGTATTATGATCGTCTATCTGCCTTGATCCCCAAATCCACTCCTGGTTGAGTATGTTATTAAAGCCTGAGAGGTACTCAGAGTTGGTCATCAAAGGATATCCTTCACGGGCGGCCACAGCGTTTGTAGCAGCGGTTTCCCAATCCTGCTGCGTTAATGCAACACGTGCTTTTATTGCTTTGACCACGTTTACATTAAAATTAGATTTTGCAGCCGTACCGGTTCTTGAGTAGCCCGTTAAAAGCGGCAAAGCCGCATCTAAGTCCTTGTTAATTTGTGTGTACACCTCTTCTACGGTGGCCCTCGGCTGGCCTACAAGCGTAAACTCCAGTAACAAGGGAACTCCAGGCTGGCTGTTCGGCCTGGCGGTAGCGTCATACCTTTTGCCCCATAGCTGCACCAGTTGAAAATGCGCCCAGGCTCTGTAAGCCAAAGCCTGGCCTTTAATAATTTTTCTATCGGCTTCCGGTCCCGGAGTGTTATCTATGCCGTTAATCAGTACGTTGGCATTGGCGATAAGCCGGTAATAGAATCGATATACAAATCTCAGATCTGCGGAATTAACATTGCGATGGTTTACCCATTGCATCCAACCTATCAGGCCGGTGCTTCCGTTAGCGAGAGGATACACAATGTCCTCACCCATCAGGTCTCTGAAGATATTGTTAGAACCTTCGCCGGCCTCACCCTGCTGATCATATTGAGTAAACATGATACGGTGAATACCATTCAGCGCAGCATAGGCATTTTGTGTAGAAGCCAGTGCGTCAACTGCGGGAACGGCACTTGTGGAATACGTGTCTAAAAAGTCTTTTTTACAGGATGAAAAAATTACAGCTACAAGTGCAATCATCCATAATTTATATTTAAAAGTCTTCATATAATTGTTTTACAGATTAAGAGTTACTCCTGCAGTAAGTATCCTTGCAGGAGGATATGCATTAGTGGTTACACCGGTAAACGCCTGCTGATTATTGAGTCCTTTTCTTTTAGAGAAGAAAGCAAGGTTTTCTGCCGATACAAAAAACTGGCCGTTGTTAATATTTAACTTTGAAATCAGCAGCTTGGGCAGTGTATAGGCGAAGCTTAGTGTACGAATATTCAGGTAAGACGCGTCAATCAACCACCGTGATGACTGTGCATTAAAGTCAGTGTTTCTTCCTGCGTCGAGGCGGGGAATGTCGGTGATGTCACCCGGTTTATGCCAGCTATTAATGATATCGGTATGTAAGGCGCCGCCATAGGTTCCTGAAGCCATTAAACCCTGGTAAAGACCGTCATAGGTTTTACCGCCTATCTGGAAGGTAAACAAAGCGCTCAGGGTGAACTGCCTGAAGGTAACAGACTGAGAAAAGCTTCCGTACAAATCAGGAATGGCCGAGCCCTGGTATTCAAACTTGCCGTTACTTGCCAAAGTAGTCAGCGTGTCTGTTAAACCGCTTTTATTGGTTATAAATCTTCTGTTTGTAGCAGTCGTCGTATTGGCGGAAGCATATAAAGCCGCACCATCCGAAGGATCTACACCATAGTAAGTGCGAAGCCAGTAATCATACTGGGAATGTCCCTCTGCCAGTTTTTTGGTACCACTTATAATTTCTTTCGACAACTCGGGCATCTTAGTGATCTCGCTTTTTACAGTAGAAATATTGATGTTTGCTG
>CAXTDO010000626.1:0-4372 GCA_964242315.1 uncultured Flavihumibacter sp. | reverse complement strand
CTTGAAACAAATATGTCAACAGGCCTTGGCACCAGTTCCATATTTTTGCCTTCATGATCTTCCACTTTAATGAAGGGCAATCTTACTGAAGAGCCGTCTATCAGTTGAGCGCTTGAGGTGTAAATAATCCAGCCGCCGGTAGGCTCACCCACTACCTTTCCTAATTTAAGTGCACGGTAGCCTTCCGTAAAATCTTCTGCGTCGGAGAGGGAGTGCTGGTTGGTTACAAGGATAGTAGGCGCATCCAGAGCGCGCTGTCCGAGCTGCACGCGTGCAGGCGCGGAAGGTAATCCCCGGCCTGTCATTGTCATATAATTTTTTCGGGTAAACACATCAAGTGCATAAGCGTTTACAAAGCCGCCGTTGTTATTGCGTACATCCACCACTACGCCTTCACGGGAGTGGTTCTCTGCATCCATGTCAATGTAAAGCTGGTTCAGCGATTGTTCCGACATATCAGCCATGTGAACATAGCCAAGCCGGCCATTACTTATTTTAGCAACATATTCACGTTGCTGCTCCACCCATTGCTTGTATAGAAGCCCTTTTTCAGTAGCCATGTTTACCGGTCTTACTGCTATCTTTTTAGGATCGGCTGCTGCTGACGAAGAGGAGACAGTTAAGATCACCCTGCGGCCAATTTTGTTTTCAAGAAGCTGGTCTATATTGTCTTTATTGCCGAGTGCTTTCTCGTCTATTGCCAGCAGGTAGTCTCCTGTTTTAATTTTACCCGTAATGTCTACAGGGCCAAGTGAAAGCACTTCAGTAATTTTAAAACGCCCATTATCTTCGTACTCTTTCCGGTCAAACCGAATACCGAGCTTACCAACGACCGACCCGACGCCACTGCCTCTTTCCCCTATCGGACCAGACACTCCCGAATGCGAGGAATTCAGTTCTCCCACCATCAGGCTTAGTATACGGCGAAGCTCCTCCGGTGTGCCGGCGCCTTCGGCCAGCGGTTCATATTCTTTACGCACTGCTTTCCAGTCTACACCATTAAATTCAGGATTGTAGTACCCTTTGTTTAAAACATCCCAGGCTTCGTGAAAAACTTCCACTTTTTCATGTTGAAAATCCACATCCATTTCGGCTGTCACGGTTAGAGGGCGCGACATTTTTGAATCAAGGGAAACAGACTGAACTCTTCCCTGTTCCAGGTAATAAACTTCTTTACTGTCGGGCGAAAACTGCGCATCGCTTTTGTTTCCCGGAGTGGTGGTTAGTTGTTTTAATACCGATGATTCACCTCTGGCCGATTCTCGCGGAGACTCATCCAGCGAATAGGTATACAGGTTGGTTTGTCCTGCAACGTTTGCACTCAACACCATTACAGTGCCTTCTTTATTGATAACGTAATCGTTTACGTTAACGCCTCCCAAAGAGAGGAAGTTAAGTCGTTGCCTGATGCCATCCATCTGGATGGTTACAGGCGCTACAGTCATCCTGGCACCTCTTGTTGCTGCTGTTCCGGGCGTATCAGTAACCATCTTGCTGGTATCACGTCCTACGCGCGGGCCCATCGGGTTCACAGGCGACGAAGGCGAGGTGGTTTGCTCATTAAACATTTGTTGAAATTGCTCTTCCCTGAAACGGGGAACCTGCGGTACCAGGTCAACCCTTGCGATAACGGTATTTTCAGTACGCTGGTTGGTGCTGAACAAAATGTACTTTCCATTAGCGCTCCAGGTAACGTTACCACCGAACGTATTAGCAAGAAAGCTTACTGCTTTTGGTTCGCTGCCGCCTGCTGCCGGAACAACAAAGATGTTTCGAAAGGTTTTGCTGCCGATTCCTGCATACGCAATCCATTTGCTATCGGGCGACCAGCTTAAAGATCCCGCCGAGGCAAAAGGCGGCCTGCCCAAATATGCCTTTGCAACAGTAATATCGGTTTTAGCTGCAAGGTCCATCACATGCAGTTCCATGGCATTGCGTACATATGAAAGTAACCTGCCATTGGGTGATAATAACGGCGCCATGTCATCCTCCGCATCGTTGGTGAGGCGAACTTCTTTTCCTCCAATAAAATTGTACTGATACAGGTGTGAAACGCCATCACGTTCCGATGCATAAATGAGGCTGTTGCTATTTGAGGTCCATACCACCTGCGATTCTCTTGAGATGGAATTGGTAACCCTGAACGCATCACCACCTTCACGCGATGAAGCTACGAATACCTCACCGTGAGCCACAAACGCTACTTTTTTACCATCGGGTGATAACGCGAGATCACGGAACTGATTCTGTAATCTCAGGTGTTCAACAGCCGGAGTAGAAGCAGATCCTACAAGATTAATATTTACTGAAGCCGCTGCACCCGAGCTGATATCGAACTTCCATACCTTGAAATCGCGTTCAAATACAATGGAGGCTCCATCCTGAGAGATAGAAGGCCATACCACTCTGCCTTTATTGAATTTAGTAAGCTGTTTAGCATTACCATTGGTAGAAATCCAAAGGTTCTGGCTACCGGTTCTGTCAGAAACAAAATACATGGATGCTCCGTCTTTACTCCACATGGGCCAGAGGTCTTTGGCGCCACCCTTTGTGATCCTTTCGTAATTATCCTGTTTGTCATGATGCAGCAACCAGATCTCCGATTCATCCAGGTGGCTGCGTCCGTTACGCCACCACTGATGCGAAGCTACGCCTCTCGCATCAAAAGCTACCGTTTTGCCATCGGGGGAGGGCGAAGCAAAAAATTCATTCATAAAACGGTTTTCACTTACCGCCATGGGTGTTCCTCCTGCCGATCTTATCCTGAATATGTCGCGCATCGCAGAAATATCATGACTGGTTGTAGCAAAATAAATATAAGCCCCATCATTTGACCAGGCACTTATTTCTTCGTTGCCATCATCATAAGTAAGGCGCTTCAGATCACCGCTTCTAAGATTCAACGTGTAGATATCTCCGTTACCCGAACGGGTTGAATTAAAAGCAAGGTATTGTCCATCGGGTGAATACAACGGACGGGAATCATAATCAGGATGAGCGACCAAAAGCCTTGCTGCTCCTCCCTTTGACGACACGGTCCAAATGTCGCCGCCTGAAACAAAAGCTATTTCGGCACCATCCGGCGAGATGGCCGGATCGGAATAATAAGGCTGCGCTTTCACGGCTTTTTTTGCGCTTTCAGATGGTTCGTTTTGAGCGCTTACATAACCAGATCCGGTTGTTGCAATAAGTATAAGCGTTATCAGATAATTTTTCATATTAAATATTTGCAAAGGTTTTTAGAAACCAGTGAAGCGGATGAGCTTCGCCAGGTCGTTCCCGCTATTTAAAATCAATTAATCCATGTCAGTAACCCGGATTTTGAGTAATGTTTGAATTAGCATTCAATTCAGCTACGGGAATAGGATACAACAGTGCCGCGTTATCAGGTGTAACTGCAATTGTTACGAGCGGGTTTTGATTTTTTATCTTCGTCCAGCTCCTTTGCAGCCTGAGAAGATCCCATAAGCGGCTTCCTTCAAAAGCAAGCTCTTTTCTTCTTTCCGTAAGGATATCTTCCAGTACCTGCGTGCCTGAAGAAGTAAAGCCTGTAAAAGAAGGGTCTCTTTGCATGGCCACTTTATTCAGGTTAATAAGGGCATTCGGTACATCTGCTGTTTGGTAATACGCTTCGGCGGCAATTAGATAAATATCCGACAAACGCAGTAGTTTAATATCATCCTTATCGGTACCATTTGCAGCATTGGAATATTTATAGTTCAGGTAAACAGTCCCCGCCTGGCCACTTCTGGCACCAATAGGCATCAGGCCTTTGCGTACATCGGTAGCGGCATACAGGTTGTATAATTCTGCCGTTCCCAGGATATCTCCATAGTTACCACCTGTTGTAAGATAAATAGCGCCTATTTGGTCGAAGCCACCATTGTTGGCCAGGTCAACGGCCACTTCAAAAAGGGTTTCATTTTTAGAACCGGATTGAACGGCCGGGTTAGCCCAGTAGCCTCCGGGTGAGTAGGTTCCTGCCGCCGTAGTACCTGATGGCGCCACATAGGACGATGCTGCCAGCATAGTCCAGCCGCTGCTGTTGATTACATCCAGGGCTGTTGTTTTTGCATTCGGCCAGTCGCTCATATGCTGATATACTCTCGCTTCCAGGGCCCTGGCGGCATATTTTGAAAAGTAAGCTGTTCCCCTGTATTGTGTCATTAAGCTATAGGCTTTTTCCAAATCCGCAATTACCTGCGTGTACACTTCCTTTACCGTATTTCTTGAAGGCAAAACAGATGGATCGAAACTTTTTATGTCGAACTTATTAACGATTGGAACTCCGGGGTCATTAGGCGCTACCGTATATGGATGCCCGAAATTGCGCACCAGTTCAAAATGCATCAACGCACGCACTGCGTATGCC
>CAXTDO010000625.1:0-4372 GCA_964242315.1 uncultured Flavihumibacter sp. | reverse complement strand
CGGCAAAAATAGCGCTCCGGGTATGCCTTTCATGGTAAGCGCCGGTGCAAAAACCGCCAGGATACAAAACAGGATCAGTAATTTGGGAAAGGCTATTTCTTTACAGGCATCCCATATAGCGAGCGCTTTGGGTTTGCCCATATCCAGGTGCTGGTGGATATTTTCAATTGTTACCGTCGATTCATCTACAAGTATACCAATCGCAAGCGCCAGTCCGCTTAATGTCATGATATTAATCGTCTGGCCAAATAGGTATAAAAAAAGTACTCCTGCAATGATAGAAGTAGGTATGGTAAGAATTACAATCAATGCTCCCCTGCGGTCGCCAAGGAATAACAGTACCATCAATCCGGTCAATATAGCTCCGATAGCGCCTTCAAAAATTAAACTTTGAACGGAATTGATCACATATACCGATTGATCAAATTCATACGACAACTTAACATCATCCGGCAATAGCGCCTGAAAACGGGGAATGGACTTTTTTAGATTTTGTACTACCTCCCAGGTAGACGCATCGGCGGATTTAGCAATGGCAATGTAAATAGAACGTTTGCCATTAACCAATGCATAGCTGGTGGTGATGTCGGCGCCATCTTCTATGGTTGCCACATCTCTTAAAAAAAGATTCTGAATACCGCCCTTGAATAACGGTATGTCTTCAAAATCCTTTACTTTTTTAATAGTAGTATTGGTGGGAGCAATATAATTCAAATCTCCTATCCTCACGTTACCCGAGGGAGTTGTCTGGTTGTTATCACGGATGGCACCTACAATCTGATCCGGGGTGAGATTATGAGATCTTAATAACTGCGGATCTACTTTGATAACGATGGTACGGGTGTTACCGCCAAAAGGAGCAGGAGCCAGCAAACCGGGGATAGACGAAAACGAACCCCTTACATATACGTTGGCAAGATCGGATAATTCGTTATTTGATCTTGTAGCGCTGCTCAGCACCAACTGGCCCACAGGCAAGGTAGAAGCATCGAACCGGATGATAAACGGTGGCTGGGTACCCGGTGGAAAAATGGCCTGTGCCCGGTTGGAAAAAGCAGACACTTCCGCTGCAGCCTGCGCCATATTTGTTCCCTCATAGAAACTCAGCTTCATTAATGTTAACCCCTGTATATTCTTAGTTTCAATGCTTTTAACTCCGCCTACATACAGCAACAGATTTACATACTGTTTTCCAAAATAGCCCTCCATCTGGTTGGGCGTATAACCGCCAAAAGGGTGGGAAATATAGATGACCGGTAAGTTAAGATCAGGAAAGATATCGATCTTGATGTTGCGGACGGCATTGATGCCAAAGAAGAATACTCCGGCCACAATAACCATTACGGTAATAGGTTTTCTGAGCGCACTTTTTATTAATCCCATGTAATATTTTTTTGCTGTCAGCTTTCAGCTTTCAGTTGAGATACTATTATTATTTCATTTATTAACCGTTCCGGCAGTCTCTTCCTTTAATTCATTAACTAATTTATTTAATGAGCTGATTGCTGACGACTGATGACTGGCAGCTTAACTAAAACTCATTTATAAACAAACCAAAGTCTCCGCTGGCTGAGGCTTTCAGTAGCAGGGCCTGCCATACATTACTATAGGCAATATCACGATCCGTCTCTGCACGGTTCAACGTATATAAAGCTTGTGTTATATCAACTATATTACTTAACCCGTTTTTATACAGCACCGATTTCTGCAGGTACGCATCACTGGCGGCCTTTACCTGTATGGGCGCCTCCAGGTAATTTTCCATGGCGTTTTTTATTTTGTTTGATGCCAGGATCAGGTTATTTTGATATTGCTGTTCCACCAGATTGTATTGGTCTCTTAGTGCAAATGAATTATACTTTTCTGAGAGCAATTGCTGCTGGATCCTTAAAGGAGTGGTCAGGTTCCACACAAAACCAATACCGGTGAGGTAATTACTGCGGTTGGGCTGAATGCCGTGCCAGTAGCCGGTAGAATAAGCTTTTTGATTCTGGGGGCCGTAATTATAGTCGAACCCTGATCCCCGGGTTTGGATAATGCCAAACAGGGAAAAAGTGGGATAATTAAAAGTACGCAGGTACTTTAATTGCTGGTTACTAATGTCTACCTGGCTCTGATAGTATTTTAGTACGGGGTGATTGGCTGAAGCCTGTGATGATGAATCATAAATTGAAGTTGGCAGGCGGCTTATAAACAAGCTGTCGAGTGTGAAGTCCTGCGATATAATTCCCATAAACTGGGCCAGTTGATTTGCCTGTTCCTGCTCAAAATCCCTGGCACGTACCAGGCTGATCTTTGCCGCTGAAATTTCAGCATTAGCCTGAGAGGAGTCAACACCCGGATTCAAACCGTTTTTTGTACGGGCAACCACTACATCTCTAAGCCTGGAAGCGCGCTCCAGGTTGTTTTGTTGCGAACGGGTTAGTCTTTGTGCTGCCAGCAGGTTCAGATAAGCGGCGGCAACTCTTATCTCGTGTTCAAATTTCTCCTGCTCGAGGTCATTTTCATCTCTTATCAAAGCCAGCCTGGCAGCATTAACTCTTTCTTTTACCCTGCCAAAAGAGAAAAAATCCCAGCTGATGTTTGCAAGGTAGAGCGAGCCAAACGCGCTTGCCCAGCTTTGCGATTCAAGTGCCGGACCACCCGAAGAAGCGCTCAATCCCCTGAATCCGTATAGCGGACCGCTTTGTCCGTTGATAGTACCGTAATCCTGCTGTGCAGATAAGTTAAGATCCGGCAATGCTTCCCTTCTTGTTCCCTGGAGCGCCGCTTTTGATGCGTTAATGTAATTGGCTTTAGCCTTGACGGTACCATAATTTTCCAGCGCTGTTTTAACAGCTTCCCTGATTGTAAGCGGCTTTTGCTGAGCACTTGCTATCAAGTTATTTACCGTGAGTAATAAAACCAACATTAAGCGAAAGGCAGAATGGCTGAACATGTATGCGTTAAATAATTTCAGTTAAATGAAAGACTGATCCGCATGGCAGGAATCATTGTAAGTGCAAACTTACTTTATGTCTTTCTAACAGAAAGTATTTATTGGAATTATATAAATTAAGAACAACTGATTGACTTCTAAAATTTCCTTTTCAGGTCAACTGCGGCAGTTACGTTGCAACAAACTTCGAAAGCCGGCACTACTTCCCGGAGAGCTTATCCAGTAACCAATTATTCAACTTCTCATTCTGCTCCGGATAAGTCCAGTGGCCGGTTTCCAGTGCAAGGAACAAAGTCTTGTTAGCAGGTATAACATTGTAGGCTGCATACATTGAAGTTGGCGGACAGGTTTCGTCGTTGTATCCCCAGCTATACATGCCCGGAATTTTAACCTGGCGGGCAAAGTTTACCACATCGTAATACCCGCAGGTTTCTATCTTATCTTTTTTGTTGTTGAAGGCCAGGTTGTATTTATCGAAAACATGCGGCCAGCCGCCAGCACGGCCGTTAACATATCCGGCTACATCGCATAAAGCTGGATAAAAAGCTGCCAGGTACTTAACACGTGCATCCAAACCTGCCGTGATGATAGATAAGGCACCGCCCTGGCTGCCCCCGGCGACAGCAAGGTTGCTTCCGTCAAACTGGGGTAAGCTAACGATGAAATCATTGGCCCTTATACAACCCATGTAAACTCTTTTGTAATAGTATTGGTCACGGTCATCCAGGTCGAAGTTCTGATATCCGTTAAGGGCGCCCGCCCCAAGATTATTATAGATACTTACATCCATGTTTACAGGAATGCCATGGATGCCAATCTCAAAAGTGATGAAACCTTTTTCCGCAGTAGCAACATCTCCATTATAGGGCCTCACACCTGCTCCGGGAACTCTTAATATCGCCGGGTACTTACCTTCTTTCTTGGGAACGCATAAAATTCCATAAAGCCGTGTCCCGATCCGGTAATTCTGAATGTTTACATGATATACATTTACCTTTTCGGTGCAACGCTCGGGTAGCAGTGTAATGCGTGCATCCATGGGTATTTTTGCAAGGTCGGCTTTGGCACGATCCCAGAACTGAAGAAAATCTGACGGATTTTGTATGGTAGGTTTTATGGAGGCAGGTTCAAAACCGGCAGTAGCCAGGTTTCTGTATTGCTTGCCATCAACTTCTGCGTATACCGTGCAGCGTAAAAAACCCGAAGTTTTCATGGTACCTCCATCAATAACAAAGTTATCGCCGGTAATATTCAGGGAATCTTTTTTAATGGCATCCATCTTTTCAGGACCTACTTCATAACGCACGCGTGCATTCTTTACCGGGTTGCCAAACTGCAGCACCGAAACGGTAAACTTAGCTTTCTCTCCTACCTTATACAACCAGTCTTTGTGATCAGGAGCAACGATAATTTTTACAATCTGCTCTACCGGCT
>CAXTDO010000624.1:0-4374 GCA_964242315.1 uncultured Flavihumibacter sp. | reverse complement strand
ACTTCAACAAGGCCTACTCATCAACCGCTACGGCTTTGGTGAACAACGACGGGGCTCATGGCGCTATCTCTGCTGCGGTGTCTTGAACCGTTGCAGCAGGTATCTACCCGATAGCAATTACATTCTTCGAAAAGAACAGCGGAGAAGGCATGCAGGTGTACTGGACTGGTCCTGGTATAGCAAGACAACTGATTCCGAATGCAGCATTTACCGGTTCATACACTCCGCCTGCTGATGCAGTAGCACCAAGTGTACCGGCTAATGTTAAGGCAATACTTACTACCAACACATATGTTGATATTGCATGGGATAACTCAACAGACAATGTAGGTGTAACAGGTTATGATGTGTATGTGAACAGTGTTAAAAAGGCAACGGTAACAAGCAATACCTACCGCTTAACCGGTCTCACGGCAGGACAGTCAAACACCTTCACCATCAAAGCACTCGACCTTGCAAACAATGCGTCCGCATTCAGCGCTGCGCTTACAGTGGTAAGCTCGCCAAAAGCACTCGGCTTTAAATACCGCTACTACGAAGGCACCTGGAACACACTGCCAAACTTCGATGCATTAACAGCAATCAAAACAGGATCAAGCGCTACAACGGATATCAGCGTAAGGCCGGCAGGTGTGATAGACAACTTCGGTTTTGTATGGGAAGGATACATCAACATCACTACACCGGGCAACTACACTTTTGAAACCATTTCTGATGATGGAAGCAAATTCTACTGGAACACGTTGTACAATCCGGCTGCAACTGCACTGGTGAACAATGACGGGTTACACGGACCAACTTCTGTTTCAGCAACAGTAAACGTTCCTACGGCAGGTTTGTATCCGATCTCTATCACATTCTTCGAAAAAGACGGTGGAGAATCCATGCAGGTTTTTTATAGCGGACCCGGCATTTCAAGGCAATTGTTAACAGGTACGGCAATCGGAAGCGCTATGGACGATGGTACTGCAACGGAAAGATCAATATCTCTAACCACTATCGCAGGAACCGTTGCCGATGCAACAATTAATGCTACCGTTAGCAATGCTTACCCAAATCCATTCACTGACAACCTGAAAATTCAGTACAGCAGCACCACGCTGGCAAACAATGTATCTGTAGGTATCTATGATATGAATGGACGACAAGTGAAGCACCAGTTGTTTGGAAACATGTCTGCCGGATCAAATACATTGAGTATTAATCTCGATAAACAAATAATGCCGGGGATGTATCTGGTGAAACTCGATATTGACGGCAAGCCGATGAAAATGTGGAAGATGATTAAAGTGAAGAGATAGGCTGCAAGCAGTAAGTGTTTTTTAACCACAGAGGAGCAAACGCAGAGGGCGCAGAGGGTTTCCTCTGCGCCCTCTGCGTTTGCTCCTCTGTGGTTAAAAAAAGTCAGAACAGCATCGTAACTAAAACTCTGATAAATTTGTGTTTTGTTTTTATCATGAAAGAAATCAGGTCTATTGTTAAAGCATACCATTCTATTGATTTTACCACTACCAAAGCAGTTCTTGCCACGGTGGCAAGAGTAGAAGGTTCTTCTTACCGCAGAACCGGTGCGAGAATGCTTGTGCTGGATGATGGCACTTACCTTGGTGGCATTAGTGGCGGATGCCTGGAAGGGGATGCCTTGCGCAGGGCACGTAAAGCGCTTGCAATGGGCAGGCCTGCTATCGTAACCTATGACACAACGCAGGAAGACAGCCACCAGATAGGAGTAGGATTAGGATGCAATGGAATCATTGATGTACTGTTTACTCCATTAACCGACAGCGATCAACAAAACCCGGTTAGACTGCTATCAGGACTAACCGATACCAGACAACCAAGGGTAGTGGTTACTATAACTGAATGCAGTCATCAGCTTGATGGCCTTGGCAAAACATTATTATTTCAAAACGATGATCAATTCCTTGAATCTTTTGTTGTTAAAAACGTTAGTACTGCTGTGTTGAACGATATCAAAGAATGCCTGGTTCAACATCGATCGCAAACCATTTCTTACGACGACAACATAAAGGTTTTTATAGAAGTAATTTTGCCCGTTACCCATCTTGTAATTTATGGAAGCAACGCTGATATTTACTCGCTGGCAAGAATTTCCAGGGAACTGGGTTGGGATGCTACAGCGATAACAAATATTTCAAAAGCGGATAAAAGCTTATTTTCGATGACAGCAAGGGTCATTAATAATACTGCACCTGAAGAACCGGTTGTGGACGATTATACAGCAATTCTCCTTATGGCACACGATTATAAGACCGATTTTATGAACTTAAAAAAGGCATTACAAACAAGTTGTTCTTATATCGGACTGTTGGGCCCGAAGAAACGTACTGATAAAATGTTCGATGCCATGACAAATGAAGGTAATCCGGTATCGGCTGCCGATCAGGAACGTATTTTTTCTCCGGCAGGACTGGATATTGGAGCAAACACACCTGAAGAAATTGCTTTGTCTATCGCCGCTGAAGTACGTGCTCACTTTGCAGGCAGAAAAGGAATGTCGTTACGATTAAGAGAAGGAACTATTTATGAAAATTAACTTAAAGAACACCTGTGCTGAAAGATAATCACGGCAGAACAGTGAACTATTTACGGCTGGCCGTTACGGATCGCTGTAACCTCCGATGCTTTTATTGTATGCCTGAAGAAGGCCTGGAGTGGCTTTCAAGGAAAGAACTGATGAGTTATGAAGAGATGCTTCATGTGTGTTCTTTACTGGTAACAATGGGTATCGACAAGATACGTAT
The DNA here is from genome assembly GCA_964242315.1 of uncultured Flavihumibacter sp. GTDB lineage: Bacteria > Bacteroidota > Bacteroidia > Chitinophagales > Chitinophagaceae > JADCRZ01. Next base: position 1,609 of record CAXTDO010000624.1, on the reverse strand, counting down.
CACCGGTGGCGAACCATTTGTCAGAAAGGATATTATGCAGTTCTTAACAGCCCTTTCCAAACTTGAGGGGCTCAGGCAGATAACCATTACAACAAACGGCGTACTAACGGCCTCGCATATCCCGGCATTAAAAAAGCTGGGCATTCAGTCCGTAAATCTGAGTCTTGACACCCTCGACAGGAACCGCTTCTTTTCCATTACAAGACGTGATGAATTACCATTGGTAATGGAAACCTTTAACCAATTGCTGCACCATGATATGGAAGTAAAGCTGAATGCAGTGGTGATGGATAAAAAGAATATCGAAGACATCATTCCCCTTGTATCGCTTACAAAGGATTTGCCTGTTAGTGTTCGGTTTATTGAAGAAATGCCTTTCAATGGTGAAGGCAGTCATTACACGGGATTACCATGGGACTATATACGCATATTAAATCATATCAAAGAAACTTTTCCTGATATAAAAAAAATCCCTGATCCGCCCTACTCTACTTCATATAATTACCACATCCCCGGGCATAAAGGAAGCGTGGGAATTATAGCAGCTTATACCCGGTCTTTTTGCGGAAGCTGCAATCGTATACGCATTACTCCGCAGGGCATGCTGAAAACCTGCTTGTACGATGATGGAGTTCTTAATATTAAAGATCTTATCAGAGACGGTAATAACGACAAAGAGTTGGAACGTTCCCTGTTGAACGCGTTGTCACATCGTGCAATAGATGGATGGGAGGCCGAGAAACTCCGGAAAGAAAAAGGCCCTGTTCACGAGTCCATGGCAACTATCGGTGGATAGATAATAATTTTTTATGGTAAGCGCAATTGTTTTAGCTGCAGGATTGTCGTCAAGAATGGGAGCAGACAATAAGCTGTTGCTACCATTTAACAACAAACCTGCCGTTGCTGCCATTGTAGAAACCATTGTAGAAGCCGGTGTTAAGGATATAGTTGTAGTAACAGGTTATGAAGCTGGTAGTGTTAAAGATGCACTGAAAAATTATAAAGTGCAGTTCGCACATAATACACGTTACAACGAGGGAATGACTTCTTCGATACAGCAGGGTGTAATCGCAGCTAAGGGAAACGGCTATATGATTTGCCTGTCTGATATGTTAATGGTCACGGCGGCCGAATACAGGTTGCTGGAAGATGCCTTTGAGGAAAGAATACAGGTTGATGCTGCATGCATCTGTATGCCTCAATATAAAAATGAAAAAGGCAACCCGGTTATTTTTTCCGCGTTTTACAGAGAATTGATTCTTCAAAATCAGGAGCCTGAAGGTTGTAAAAATGTTGTTCAGTTAAATAACGAACACCTTTATATGGTAGCAATGAATACACCACATATATTGCAGGATTTTGATTATCCTGATGATTATGACAGGCTGCTTAGGGCCAAGCGGTAAAATGATGGCCTGATATTTTAAGGTTATTCATTAAACGATACTCATGAAAAAGATCTTGTATACTGCCGTTACCATTTTTATTTTTGCCGCTTGCGATACTCCAAACAAAGTAATCGGCAATCCTGACTCAACTACTAACACTACCGGTACAACCGGTTCGGCTAACATGACAAACGCCACTGCTCCGGCATCACAACATACCC
>CAXTDO010000623.1:0-4378 GCA_964242315.1 uncultured Flavihumibacter sp. | reverse complement strand
GTTATCGGGTTTCCCTCTTCCCGAAGTTATGATTACACTTACTTCTTCAAGACCTGGCAACATTTTCAAATCTGCAACAAATTCAAAAACCCTCGAAGCTGAATGAGGCTTTCCAAGAGCCCGCAACATTTTTTCGATGATGCCCAAGTGAATAACTACAAAGTCTACCTTCTTTGAATAGGACTTTGTCGACATTTGCGTGATCTGTTCGTGTAGTAAATCAACATACGTTTTATCATAGGATGATGAGCTAAGGTCCAGCGCATCACTTGGCACAAACGTATTACAGCCCGTCATTACTTTTGCAATAGTGAAGTCCAGCCCTTTTTTAGTTTTGAAAGGCTCCTTGTAAAGCTTCTGCACCCGTTCATCAACAATCACGATTGTTGTGAGCGATGCCTCTATCACCTTATACAATACTGTTTTATCAAAAAACAAATTGTCTTCCTTAGAGATTTTTAAATTCAACTTGTCAGTCGTTCCCTTTACCGCAGAAGGGTAGGCTTCATAATGTGCATACTTGCAGCGGCCATTTTCAAATGCCTGGACTATTGTTTCACCATGCTCATTCAGCCAAATGCTGTGAATATTATCTCCCAACCTTATCGGTCTGTCGAAAATAAATTTATTATGTATGTCAGCTTTATTTAAGGATACGGCATTTTTCCCAAGTTTTCCCAGTTTGTCCTGCAGCCATATCTTCCATGCAAAATCTGTGATGGTATTATCGTTAAAAGGATCTTTGCGGCTAACGCGCGTCTCCTTTATGGCATCAAAGATTTCATGTGAGGGGTCACAATACACAGCTGTTTCATTTCTGCATGTCTTTTCAGTTTGGCAGAGAATTATTTTTGCAGGAAGCTTTAAACTGCTAATATCGATCTTTGGTCCGGACTCGTCAGCCAGCACTATCATGAATGGATAAGAATACACTTGACCCTTGTTGAACCACCACTCACGTTGTTCATATCCGGGCCCTGTAATTGTGTGCAACGCTAATATGCCATATTCCGCTAAGGCTTGCAGCTTTTCTTCACGGTGTAACTCCTGCCATAGCCTACCCGTTTCATCAACGATCAACATTTCTTTTGGTTTCATCATATGAAACCGGTATCCTAATGCGCTATTTCTGTTTACAGCTTTCAGTATGTTGACATGCTCTTTACTATCTATCTCTAAAAAGCAAGTTGCATGTTCAGTTTCGGGATAAATGTCCACTTCATAATTGTCGCTGTCCGTATCTTCGGGGGCAATTTTGCGGAGATATGCCGCCGATACTTCCATTTCTATCAATCCCCAGGCTCCGTGTCTTAACTTATTTTGACTATTAAGAAAGCTCTTATTCAAGTGAATATTCTGGTTTGCAACCAGCCAATCGATTTGCCTGATATTGTTGTAGTCAATGGGTGGATTTGTGCGCGTAGCTGAATAAGAACTTTCTTTAAGCAACTGCTCATATTTTTCTACCTCTTCTTCAGAAAGCGTCGTTTTCCCTTCTTTATGAATATTATCGTATATAGATACCTCGTACAACGAACTATCCGAAATACAGTTTCTCACTTCAATAATAAACTTGACATCTATACCCGGTGTAATTTCGCCGTGTTTGGCGGTATTCCTAATAATGTTTTCCAACAGGATATAAAAGGCATGGTAGCCCATCACATCATTGGGTATCGAAACGGGAATATCGCGCTGTAGTCCGTCAAGCTTGCGGTCCGGAGAAGTACTATCTCTGCGGTCGTGTACCTCCAACTCATACTTGAAATTGTCTACCCCACTAATCCTGTCGATCAGTATTCTATTCTTATCAAATCCTGCTAACACGTCTGCCACCAGTTGTCTTGTCACTTCCATCACTGGCGCTCCTGTGGCAATGTCGGCAAGATAATCCATCCGGTTGCGGAGATAGGAATTAAACACCGATATAGCTATGGACCCCTCTTTAATAAGCTCTTCTAAATTGGTGTATGTGGTAGACTGAGTAGTGGTCTTTTCAATTAAAATACTACTTACTGATTCCGGTGTCACAATCTTACTAAGCACATGGCTGCCTATATTATGACTCATGTTTCTGGCCATAACTTGTGAGATAGCGGCCCCTGTAGCATGACGTTGTGCAGCTTGGCGAAGCCGAACGGAGATAGTATCTCCAATCTTGGCGTATATAAGCGGCATAAGTACCCCATAAAGAACATCGTTAACTATCTTTTCTACTTCTTTTTCCTTTAGCGGCTCTTTATTCTCGTAGTAAAACGTCACGTTCGTATGCGCGTTAACGCCGGACAAATTTTTTCGTGTGAACAGAAAGAAGATGCTTGTGCTGTTTTGTTTCTTTTGTATTTGTGATTCGTCTACAATAGCATTTTTTTTCCATGCCTCAGTATCATGAAAAATGGCCGAGTGCAGGTAAGGTAACCAAGCTGTTGATAAAGATCCGTCTGCCTCCTTGCTCATATAAGTAGGTAACAAATTAAAAACATCATCTGTATAATCATAGTGATAGTATATCCATTGTTTTTCGAGGTATCCATTTTTATCGGAAAATAGGTCTGAGAGGTTTTTTTCATTAATCTTGGTGTTCATAAGTCTGGTGTTCAGATCTTTGTAATATTCCTTATACGGGATGTCCACGAGATATTCTTCACGTCCATTCTCCGCGATAAGCGTGCTTACACTACCAATTCTGATGTTTTTATATTCAGGTAATAGATTACCGAGGGTAATTCGATTAATGATTCGCACGTATTTGTCAAACTGTAGGTTTTCTTCGTTTGAATAAGATTCAAAATCATTTGCCTCTTTTGAGGCTATATCGTAAATCACATGGGCAATCAGGTCAGCGTATTCTCTTATCAGTTCCGTTGTGCCAACAATTTCAGGCTGACTATTATCATGCTTTGGCGACGGATATAATTTCTTCCCCTCGGGCTTATTGAAGATGGAAGATGTTTCAATTGCCCATACACTTACCCCAGGAAATATTTCAAGTATATTTTCTTTCAGCGTTTCAAAGGCGGGATGAACATTGGATGTTCGATCATAAGAATATATAAAAATTTTCTTTAACTTACAGCGGCGATCTTGTGATAACCGTTTGAGTAAACCACTGCCGATGAGCCAGTGCTCCGCATATACATTAACATCTGGATCAGGTGAACTGCGATCGGCATAGTAAATCCTATTCTGCACTGTTTTCTTAGAATACTTCCTATCCAATGCAATAAAATCGATTTCATTGTTGATTATAATCTGTTCAATTTCGCTGGCATTTTGTGAAGGTGTTTTTGTAAGTTCGTAGAGGTAATCTATAATATATGCACACCTGGGATCTACTTCCGCCAATTCGCGTAAGTGACGTTTGATCTCAGTGGTAGTAGTCTCAATGTCATCCACCAAAAGAAACTTCCAGTTCATTTTAATCACTTTTTAATCCGGTCGTAGTAAGACTGTCCAAAGAAAGATTCGCTGTAATTATACAAGCTCATTACATTTCCGCTATACAATTGTATGGGCTGCTGGGTAAACATTTCAATGAACCTCGCAACTTCCGATGGAACAAGCCAGTTAGTATGGTCTCCATGGGGTTTCACGGCTATTTCTTTTTCTGTGCGCAACGTGGCCAATTGCAATGCATTTGCATAAATACCTCTTCCATAAAATTCGTTTGCCAGGCATTTGATTAACGATTCTAATGCTGCCTTTGCACTTGTAAACGGCGCCATTTGGGGATAATTAAACCTTACACTATTACAACTAAACCCAATAAAATGACCACCTCCTTTGCTCACCATCAATGGTATCAATGCCGTAGCAGTATTATGTACGGTTCGAAAATTACTATCAAGGATGCGGCCTGCTTCGGCAAACGATACTTGTTCAAAAGGACTTTGCCCTTCGAAATACCCCACGCAATTAATTACATTAAACCCGCTTTCAAAAAAATATTGCGCTGTAGTCACCATGCGTTCTAGGTCACGTTCTTTAAGCAAGTCTATACCGGCTATATGTGTCACATCATCCGACAAGATATTTGCAAAACTGGCATTGCTCCTCGTTACTAACAAAATTCGATTACCAGGAGACTTAGCCAAATGGCTGGCGATTTCTCTTCCGAGATAAGATCCAGCTCCTGTAATTATATAGTTGGTCATATATAAATATTGTCAACCAGTAACCCATCCTTATCATATTCAATACAGTTACCAGAAAGATTGATTTTTACGTTTTCATTAAGATTATATTCTTCAATGTTCCTAGAAGGGAATATCCATTCGGTATCGGAATCCTCATGCCTCAGTACACAAAACACAGGCGACCTGGCGATAATCCTGAAGGGCCAACCTTCTGAAGATGATAAGGAAATATTGTTGTCCTG
>CAXTDO010000622.1:647-4394 GCA_964242315.1 uncultured Flavihumibacter sp. | reverse complement strand
GGCCAAGCGGTTTGCGTAATATTCCATTGCGCAGGTTAACCATTTGCTGGTATTCTTTTGAGCCGTAATCAATCAGTTTTAGCGCCATGCAATGTGTTTGGGTTTATTCAGAATCCGAATTTACAACATCCCGATTAATAAATAATCTTGTTTGAACAGGAATTGCAAATTCAGCCGGACAGCGGATTCCATGTATAAAATAATACCCCCATAGCATGCATAACGCACTAAAAATGTATTTTTTGGGCTTACCGCCTATCTTTAAAATAAAAACCTCTTCCTGATTGCTTTTAGTTCAAAAATTATATTTTTGCAGCCGTAACTAAACTTTACTAAAATGTCAGACATAGCAACAAGAGTTAAAAAGATCATTGTTGATAAGTTAGGAGTGGATGAAGCTGAAGTAACCAGCGAAGCGTCATTTACAAATGATTTGGGTGCCGACTCTTTGGACACCGTAGAATTAATTATGGAATTTGAAAAAGAATTCAACATTTCTATTCCCGACGAGCAAGCTGAAACCATCACTACAGTTGGTCAGGCAGTAGCTTATTTAGAAGAGCATGCTAAGTAAACGGGAATTCCGTATATAAGCAATATCTTTCAATCCGCCTCTCGAAAGCACACTAGCCCAGAAGGCGGATTTATCACATCATAAATTCCTGGTAGCCATATGGAATTGAAACGAGTTGTAGTAACTGGCATGGGTGCCCTAACACCAATTGGTAATAATTTAAACGATTATTGGAATGGTTTGATCAATGGAATTTCCGGCGCCGATTTTATTAAAGGATTCGATGCGAGTAAATTTAAAACCAGGTTTGCATGCGAATTGAAAAATTTTGAGCCTACAGATTTCCTGGACCGCAAGGAAGCCCGCAAAATAGACCGGTATACTCAAACAGCTTTGGTAGCAAGCGATGAAGCCGTTAAAGATGCCGGTATCAACAGGGATAATATTAATGCAGAAAGGGTAGGAGTGATCTTTGCAAGCGGTATCGGCGGTCTCATCACATTTCAGGAAGAAGTAGTAAATTTTGCAAAGGGTGACGGTACTCCCCGCTTTAATCCCTATTTCATCCCAAAAATGATCCTCGACATTGCTGCAGGACAAATCTCAATGCGTCATGGTTTCAGAGGACCTAACTACGCCGTTGTAAGCGCCTGCGCATCTTCTACTAATGGAATCATTGATGCTTTTAATACCATACGTCTTGGAAAATCTGATATCATTCTGAGTGGTGGCAGCGAAAGTGTGATCAGGGAAGCCGGGGTAGGCGGTTTCAATGCCATGAAAGCTTTAAGTGAACGGAACGACGACCCGAAAACGGCTAGCCGGCCTTATGATAAAGACAGGGATGGATTCGTTATCGGAGAAGGCGCCGGGGTGATCATATTGGAAGAACTGGAACACGCCCTTGCGAGAGGCGCAAAAATTTATTGTGAAATTGCAGGTGGTGGTGCAACAGCAGATGCCTATCACATAACCGCACCTCATCCTGAGGGGCTGGGAGCGAGAAACGTAATGATTGCGGCCCTGGCCGATGCCGGTATGAAACCGGAAGATATAGATTACATAAATACACATGGAACGTCTACGCCGCTGGGTGATGGGGCGGAAGTAAAAGCCATCTCACTCGTTTTTGGCGAACATGCCTATGACCTTAATATCAGCTCAACAAAATCTATGACCGGTCATTGCCTTGGGGCAGCCGGTGTTATTGAAGCTATTGCCTGCATTATGAGTATTCAGACAGGCATTGTTCCACCCACTATCAATCACTTCACTGATGATCCGGAACTGGATTCCAAACTGAATTTCACTTTTAATAAATCCCAACAACGCACCGTTCGTGCAGCCTTAAGCAACACTTTTGGTTTTGGTGGACATAACGCTGCGGTAATTGTAAAGAAATACGAATCTTGATCAGCTATCAGCCGTCAGGTATCAGGAGATCAAAGTCTGATAAACTTTCCTTCTTATAGCTGATACCTGATAGCTGACGGTTGAAAGCTGATAGCAATAGGTCATAATTTCTTTAATTTTGCCTCCGGAAATTAATTTTAAGCAAAAAATACGTAGCTTTCGTCGTGGGTTTGTTAGATATATTTTTTAGAGGCTCTGCAAAAGTTCCTTCTTATAAGAAACAACTGCGTAATGTACTGGGTTTTACACCTGGTTCTATTTCATTGTACAAAACAGCTTTAACGCACAGATCGGTCAAGGACTCTGCCGCCGATAATAATGAAAGGCTGGAATATCTTGGTGATGCTATATTAAGTGGCATAGTGGCTGATTTCCTGTTTAAAAAATATCCTTATAAAGAGGAGGGCTTTTTAACGGAGATGAGAAGCAAAATGGTGAATCGTACCACTTTGAATGATATAGCTATCAAAATGGGTATGAGAAAGATCTGTAATTTCAACAAGTTTGACAGTTCCTTAAAAATGAGCCAGATCTTTGGCAACACCCTTGAAGCGGTTGTTGGAGCTATTTACCTTGATAAAGGGTTTATTAAAACCAGAATATGGGTATTGGAACGGCTTATTTTGCCCTACCTTTTCATGGATGATCTGGAAAACCTGGAAATCAATCATAAGAACAAATTATATGGCTGGGCAAATAAAAAAGGAAAGAATCTTGAATTTGAGACGCTGGAAGAAAAGATAGAAAACGGTCGAAGGCTTTTTACGGTTGGTGCAGTGGTAAACGGTCAATTGATTGCACAGGGTAAAGCGTATAATAAAAAAGATGCAAGCCAGATAGCGGCCCAGATTGCAGTAGATAAGCTTGGGTTAGGTAAGGAGGCAGATATAACTTCCGATCCGGGATAACTTTCTGGATTGGTATGTCAGATTCAGGATTTACGGATGCTCTACAATATATAGCTTTAAATAGTAATTATACAGGATAAACTCTTTGTCAAATCAGGACAATTTCTCGTTTTGGTTAATTCTTCCTCTTTTGGGATTTTTTAGTATGCGTTTGCTACCCTGTTATCAATGGCGGAAAAAAATCTTTATATACAATTACATTTCATAATCAGTTGATAATTAAAAAGGCAGGGTTAAAATAATAATGTTTTTTCCCTTTTGTTGCCAGAATTACGTCCAAAAAATGAATGTTCAAAAATCCGGTATTTATATTGAATATACGAGAATGTAGTCTTCATAGGATCAAAAAACTGAGCCTGCTGGTATAACCAGCAGGCTTTTTTGATGCAGATATTATTCTTTAATCTCCTGGCAGAGTTCTACCAGTATTCCATTGGTAGCCTTCGGATGCAGAAAGCAAACCAGCTTATTATCGGCTCCCCGGCGGGGTTCCTGGCTTAATAGTGTAAAACCTTCAGATACCATTCTCAGCATTTCTTCTTTAATATTTTCAACTTCAAAAGCAATGTGGTGCATCCCTTCTCCCTTGTTATTAAGAAAACGTGCAATGACGCCTTCTTTATCAGTTCCTTCAAGTAGTTCAATTTTTGTTTCGCCTTGTTTAAAAAAGGCGGTGTTTACCTGTTCGCTTTTCACCTCTTCTGTTTTGTAACATTTCGTATTTAATAGTTTTTCAAACAATGGAACAGAGGTATCAAAACTGTTGACAGCTATGCCGATATGTTCTACTTTGAGCATACAAATTATTTTGAGTAAAGATAACAGAGAAGAAAAGTAAAAGTACCAGCTATCGGCGGTCAGCTATCAGGAAATCAAAAACTGATAAGCTTTCCTCCTGATAGCCGACGGCTG
>CAXTDO010000622.1:0-637 GCA_964242315.1 uncultured Flavihumibacter sp. | reverse complement strand
CCACACCCCCTTGTGACCCTAGGGTAGTAGAAGCCATGTTACCCTATTTTACTGAAAACTTTGGTAACGCGGCCAGCCGCAGTCATTCTTTTGGCTGGATGGCCGAAGAAGCGGTAGACTATGCACGGGAACAGGTGGCCAGCCTTATTGCTGCCGAAACAAAAGAGATCGTTTTTACCTCAGGTGCCACTGAAGGCAACAACCTTGCAATTAAAGGAATCTTTGAAGCGTACTCCACAAAAGGAAATCATATTATAACCGTTAGTACCGAACATAAAGCGGTTTTGGATACCTGCAGGCACATTGAGAAATTGGGTGGAGCGGTAACTTATCTGAAAGTAAAGAAAGACGGGTTGATCAACCTGGATGAACTGGAAGCTTCGATTACACCTGATACTATTTTAATCTCCATTATGTACGCCAATAATGAAATTGGAGTAATTCAACCTGTAAAAGAAATCAGCGCCATTGCCCGCAAATATGAGGTACTATTTTTTTCAGATGCAACACAGGCTGTTGGCAAAGTTCCGGTTAACGTACGTGATGATGGGATTGATATTATGGCTTTCTCGGCTCATAAAATGTACGGTCCTAAAGGTGTGGGAGCTTTGTATGTACGGCGCAAGGATCCCAGGGT
>CAXTDO010000621.1:0-4411 GCA_964242315.1 uncultured Flavihumibacter sp. | reverse complement strand
ACTGTATATTCAGCCGGGCCATGCGTTCCATATCAACAATGTCCTGCATCAATTCATGTAATTGTAATAGCTCTATACTACTTTTTAATACCTGGCTATCTGTAATTACCTCGTTCCACGACTCCAGTAAAACGGCCGTTTGAATTTTATTCAGCAACGCCGGTGTATTCGCTATAAACCTGCCAAGCACTTCACTGGCTTGCGGTTTTGGCATTATGCTATACAGGTTGTTGAAATCGTAAGGCGATAGTCTCGGTGGTGCCTGTTTTAAATCATCATTGAGGAACTTACTTACGGTATTAAAAAGTTCAACAGGCTTGAAAGGCTTGGACATGTAGTCATTAATGCCCACCTCAAAACATCTTATCCTTTCATCCTGCAGCACGCTTGCAGTCATAGCAATGATAGGTGTTTGCAACATGAGTTTGTTGCGAATATAAGCGCTTGCCTCAAATCCATCCATTTCAGGCATCTGAAGATCCATTATAATCAGATCGAAGTGTGCATCCACTGATGATTCCAGCAAATCAACGGCTTCCTTTCCGTTGTTGGTGATTGTTGTAAGAATACCCACCTTTTTTAACGTGAAAGAGATCACCATCTGGTTTACTTCATTATCTTCCACTATCAGCACTTTTTTCCCACGTAAAGCTTCTTTATCTATAGCCTGGGTTTCTTCTGCTTTTTGAGTCATTGCCGAATGAACTTTTTTATATGGAATGGAAAACTTAAATGTAGTGCCTTCATCCACTATGCTGGAAACTTGCATAGTGCCATTCTGAAGCTGAATCAGTTGTTTTGTGATAGACAAACCCAGTCCTGTTCCGCCAAACTTGCGGCTGGTATCCATACTGGCCTGAGCAAAGCTTTCGAAAATGTAACTTATTTTATCTTCAGGAATTCCAATCCCTGTGTCTTCAATGCAGAATTTCAGTGTACAGGTTTCATCACCGGGAGTAATTGACACGGTATACTTTATGTAACCTTTTTCAGTAAATTTTATAGCATTGCCAAATACGTTAGATAATATCTGTGACAGCCGGTAAGGATCACCTATCAGCATTTCAGGAATATCAGCATTAGTTTCAATGATAAGATTCAAACCTTTTTCTTTCATTTTAATGCGGAACGGAGCAATAACCGTTTCCATAACATTTCTTACATTAAACTCGATGGATTCAATGGTCATTTTGCCCGCCTTGATTTTGGATAGATCAAGGATATCATTGATCAGGAATAGCAGGTTTTCTGAAGATTGCTTTACAATATGAAGAAACCGTTCCTGTTCAGAATTAACAGGTGTTTGCAGCAGGAGGTTGGTCATGCCCATAATACCGTTCATCGGAGTACGGATTTCATGGCTCATATTTGCCAGGAATTCGCCCTGTGACTTTTCCGCATTTTCTGCAATTTTTCTGGTTTCCAGCAGGTGTTTGTTATGTTGAACCCTTTCTGTTATATCGGTACAAATGCCGCTGGTAGCAAATACTTTACCTGATTGATCCAACAATGGGAATTTGACGAACATCAGATGCTGAATGCTTCCCTCATTATTAACGGTTTCCTCTACTTCAATTTGCTGCATTGTTTCAATTACCTTTTGGTCTACTTCTTTAAACCTATTGGCATTTTCAGTAGTATCAATATCATAATCTGTTTTACCAATTAAAGACACTTCATTCCTAAAAGCCTCTTTAAAACGTTTATTAACAAGAAGATATCGTCCTTCAAGATCTTTCATGAAGATTATCATAGGTATGTTATCCAAAACAGACTGCAGCCTGAACTCATACTCCCTGCGTTCCAATTCAATTTCATGCAGGGCAGCTTCCGCCATTTTTCTAGGATGTATATCTTTTACTACACATTGAAAACCGATTATGTTTTTGTTCTCATAGATTAAAACGCTGTCTTGCTCTATCCATTTTTCATCACCTGATTTGGTAATGATAGGGAACTCTATGCAGGATATCGGTAGCCTTTCTACAAACTGTTTGGTATAGTGATTACTTACTTCCTTCAGATAAGAAGGCGCTACCAGAAAGGAAAAATTTTTATTAATTACTTCCGTGTGTTTATAACCGGTAACTGATTCGATCCTGTGATTTACGAAAGTGAAATCACCTTTAAGATCGGCAGTAAACATAACTACACCTGAATCCTCAATAAGCCGGCGGTACTTTGTTTCACTATCTACAACCAATTGCTCATTTTTTTTCCGGCGCGCTGCATTCTTTTTCAACTGAAGAACAACCACCAGAACAAAAACCATGTAAGAGATTCCCCCCGTAACACTGATGATAAGTCTGTATGTAGCTTCTTTTTTATTGTTTTGAATTCTTTGGCTCAGGGTCTGTTGCTCGCTGTTCGATAGAGCAGCCAGTTCCTGCTTAACAGAGTCAATTATTACATCACCTCTTAAAAGCTGCATTATGGAACCCGTTTGTCCAGGGTTATGAGTTTGCATGAAGGCAAGCTGCCAGTCAGCGATTTTGGTGGTCAGCTTTGTGATCTCATCAATATTCGCTTGTTGGGTGGCATTATCAGCGGTGAGTTGTTTGGCAAGCGCAATTTGTTGGTATAAAACGGAGAAGTTCTTTTTCATCTCGCCTGCGAAAAATCTTTGATCTCCGGAAAGTCCGCCTCTGAAATCCGACTGAACCTCAGAGAGAGTGAGAGAAATATCACTGACGGTATTGATTACTGAATGACTATGTTCAATCAAATCAGTTGACTCATTTAGTCGTTTTCCGGAATTATAAGTGATCCTCGTTAAATAAATTATGGCACTGACAGCCAGCAGCGCAAATAAGAGATACTTAAATTGACTTTTCATTCGGGAATTGGAATTACGCCGTTATAACGTTCTTTCCGTCAATAAATTACCCTTGTGCCCGATTGAGGCCAGTTTGTAACCCAGTTTGACAATAAAGTAACAAAAATTTAAAAAAGGCTTTGTTAAGAAGGTAAATTCCTTATTTTTGCGCTCCCAATAAGGATACTCCTCCTTAGCTCAGTTGGTTAGAGCATCTGACTGTTAATCAGAGGGTCTCTGGTTCAAGTCCAGAAGGGGGAGCAAGACTGGTAAAGGGTTTCAAGAAATTGAGACCCTTTTTCATTTTAGGGTCCGCGACACAACCGCGACACAAATGTTGCCCAAAAGTGATACCCAGATTTAAGACCTTAAAAAAGTTGATTTTTCAGGAAAGTGATGGTAGAATTCAAGTAGATGGTTTAAAATCAATCAATTAACATGTTGCACTTCAAAGATTTCCTGATAAAGCTTCAAACCCTGGATATTAAGATCAGTGAAAGAAAGTCTAACATTGATGGCCAGGAGAAAATTGCCAGATCCTACGAGATCAGTCACGAAACACCATATCATAGTCCTGCTTTTAAGAACGAATTGAGGGAGATCAAAGAGCTCGCGATAACCGATATTCTCAACTTGTCACGGGAACAGATAGATTTTCAGTTGGAACGGCTGAAAAATCTGAAGGATAAGTTCCATGAGTTCTGGAACAGGTATTACCACGCGCCTTACCCTGTCGGCAGCGAGCACAACCTCAATGTGGTTTATAGTCTGCATTTAGACGATATCTTTATTTGCCCGAGACTTAATTTCATGGACCAGGCGGAAGCTTCCGATTATTTCCTGAATGATCTTGAAAGCACTATCACACACCGGCAAGGGGTTCTGAAGGAATTTGAGGAAACGATTTTAAGGGTTATTAACCCGGGCATGCAGCCGTTCAGCCAGCCAAATATTTCTACCACCTCAAATAAAAGAAAATCCTGGCCAATTTTCAAGGAAGGAATAGCAGAGGAATTCTTCAACCTGGTAAAGGAGTATTTTGCGGTGGAAAGCAGTGAAAAAATAAAGAACTTGTTGTTATCAAATGAGTTTCCGTCTTCACCTTTCATTTTCAATGGAGCCGGTAACCAGCTGGCTGATGCCTTTAAGCAATTATTCGACGCCAATCTGATTGTAAGTTGTAATAAGGCCGAACTCGAAAACTGGATTCAGCAAAATTTCCAGTACCGTGATAAAGGAGTAACAAAAAGCTATACCGAGAAATATTTGCAGGATATGATCTCTTCTAATACGAAGGCTTGTCAATCGCCACTATTTGATGTTAAGAGAACGGAAGGGCGACTTATCCTTGTCCCCCTGACAAGAAATAACAAAAATCGAAAAAATTAAGGCATCATTAAATCAGGTAAAAGATTGCCTTTGGTCTCCACCGGCCAATTCGCTTCTATTAAATGCAGTTATTGCTGAAGTTCATCTCGAATCCCTGCCGCAATCTCGGCCCAGTGTGCACCAGTCGTTTTTCGATCAAGGATTTTTAGTACACGATCACCTAAGTGAGTGGACTTAGAACGCATCCTACTAATTTTCCGTCCTCTG
>CAXTDO010000620.1:0-4416 GCA_964242315.1 uncultured Flavihumibacter sp. | reverse complement strand
ATCGTATATGGGTAGCCTTTATGATGGGAGATATAAGTAGGTATGGGGTATGAGCTATGTGTGAAAACACCGAAGCGGTGGCATTATTCGCCGCGATAATGCCACCCCTTAAGGGTTCCGGTTTCAAGAATAATGTCATCTCTATAATCAATCTCTATAATCATATCACCCCTTCGGGGTTTTCACCTCATACTCCACACCCCATAGCTGAACTCACGCCTGCTCCAGTAATGCATCAACAAAATGCCTTACTTCCATCAACCTGGTATGATTGAGTTCGTAGTAAATATTTTTTCCTTCCCGCTTTGTGACGACTATTTGCTGGCGTCGTAAAACCGATAAATGTTGAGATGTTATGGATTGTAAAAGGCGGAGACGAATGAGTATCTCCGTAACAGTAAGGCGTTGATGCTGCTCCAATAATCTTAAAATATGCTGACGAACTCTGTTATTCAACGCTCTTAATAGTAACGAGGCTTCTCTAATGTTGGTAAATAATTGCTTATCGTTTATTACCTGCTCCATTTTATGTCCTCCGAGATTTAGTACCTACCCGGTACCATGCAAATATTCTAAAAATGATTTAAAGTAAATACTTCAAAAAGACAATCTTATTAAACGAAAAGACATATAAATGTATCATAAACAATCAGTTATTAAAGTGTGTGTTAGATGCTTTTACATCGCATGCATATGCAGCAGAACGATATGCATGTTCATTTTATCTCATATAAGAGTAGGACTTAAATTCATTTTTTTGTATTTTTAGGTTGCGATAACTTTAAAAAATCTAAATACTTTCATTACATCGTGTTTACTTTTAAATATCCTGTTTCGCCCCTGCCAGAGTTTATAGCTGCCTTCGCTGTTCAGATGGGAACAAAGTTCATAAACGACAAGATCGATGTACCCTCATCTATCGGGAACGGGTATATACAGCTACTCAATCTGCCTAATGATCTTCATGCCTTTATTATGAATTTTAAGCTGAATACAGACATGCACTTTGAGCAGTCTCAATCTGATTGTGATCTATATTCCTTAAGGTTTGAAGATAGTAATGTTCCTGAATCGTTTATTACAAGCATTGACGACGAATCATTAAAAGACTTTCGTCTTGTGCATTCATCCGTATACCTGGCATCCAGCATTTTCGATCTGGGTTATATTGTAAGAAAGGGAACGCAGATGAAATGCATTACCGTTCAACTTGAAAAAAAATGGCTGGGAGAGTATTTCCGGATGGAAGTCATTGACGATATTGTACAACAATATCTTTCATTGAAAACAGCTTCTTTAAACCTGGAGGCACTGGACTTCGAGTATAAAAAATATATGTCGGAGGTTATCAATATAGATAAGGAACATCCCACACATGTTGCTGCTATGCAAATAAGGATCATGGCAATGGTAGAAAGGTTCTTCAGTGACCTTTATAAAAAAAGAAGCCAGTTAAAATATCATGTAAAAGCAACTGCTGAGGACATTGAAAAGGTTCGCAATGTAGAACGTATACTTACAAAGAATTTATCAGATGTTGTGCCGTTAAGCGTTTTGTCGAAAAAGGCATATATGAGCCCATCAAAACTTAAAAAGCTATTTAAGGAAATGTATGGCAAGCCTATTTACCGGTATTACCAGTTCTATCGAATGCAGAAGGCAATGGAAATGTTACTGTCAAAATCTCATACTGTAAATGACGTTGCATTAAGCCTGGGATTTTCCAGTGTAGGAAGCTTTAGCAATGCTTTTAAAAAAGAATTTAATATATTGCCGAGCGCCTATCTTTCGTGATAGGGGCAACCTGCTTACGGTTTAAGACAACTTTTTTTGAATTCCTCAAATGCCCAAACGATATAGTTATCTACATGTAATCCCAGTTGAAAATCTCTGGCAACTTCTTCGTCGGTCCTGCTTTCCCACATATTTATTGCCCATTGGGAAATGTTATCTGTATAACATCTATTAATACTGTCGCTTTTATAAGAAAAGCTACCAGGATAAAGAAAAAATTCCTCCCTGGCTAATTGTTGAATGGTCTTTTTAACATCCCTGGTTTTCATGATAATGAACTACCTGCTCCGTTATGGTAAAAATGAACAGGTTTTATTTTCAAACAGAATATTAGATTTCTTATTGTGCAACGAAAATTAGGCCGCTTTATTTTAGCTCCTATTATTACAATTATGTTATACGCGTAACAGTACCATAACAGAAACAAGGGTTATGTATATCAATCCGATAAAAAATTGATATTAGGATTAATTTTAACGTGTTTTAATTTTTAAGTTTTGCTGAATTTTTTGTAGTAATTTGATTTTAAATTAACGAATGCCTTCATGCTTAAGAAATTTTTTGATTTATTTACGTAGCCTATAACATTATAAAATTCATACTATGAAATTATTCTTGTTATTTTCCCTGTTAGTTATTTCAAAGCTTCTTACCGCCCAGCAGATGGTTACTGGTAAGGTTACCAACGCTACCAGTGGCGAACCAATCGCCGGCGTATCTGTGAAAGTAAAATCAAGCAATAAAGGAACCACCACCATTAGTGACGGTTCTTTTAGAATACAGGCAAATAAAAATGAGGTGCTTGAATTCAGCAATGTAAACTTTGCTCCCTTCTCTGTTAAAATAGGTGACCAGTTGGAACTGGCCGTTAAATTAGAATCGTCTTTTGTAGAACTGGCGCAGGTAGTAATGGTAGGATCACGCGGCGCAGGCCGAGTGAAAACAGAATCACCTGTTCCGGTTGATGTTATTGGTATCAACCAGACTGCACAAACCACTGCCAAACCCGATCTGATGTCGCAATTAAACATGGCAGTGCCTTCTTTTAACTATAATAAACAAAGTGGCGGAGACGGGTCGGATGCTATTGATTTTGCCAGCCTGCGTGGTCTTGGCTTCGACCAAACATTGGTACTGATTAATGGCAAACGCCGCCACCTTTCGGCTTTTGTCAACCAGGTTGGCACAAGGGGCCGGGGTAATTCGGGCTACGACCTTAACAGCATTCCCGAAGCAGCCATCGACCGGATTGAAATTTTAAGAGATGGCGCTTCAGCCCAATATGGTTCTGATGCCATTGCGGGAGTAATTAATATCATCCTGAAAAAAGATGTGAAGCACCTGAATATCCTAACCAGCGTAAGCGGGTATTACGATCATAAATACAACTCGCTGAACAGCGTAGATCCCACACAGTTTTACACCGGATCACAGGTAGATGGAAAAACATTTACAGCCGCTATAAACTATGGCCTGCCCATAGGCAAAAATGGCGGCTTCATTAATATAGGCGCCAACTTCTTAACGCAGGGAAAAACCTTCAGGGCTGCACCTGATACCAATGTATCCAGCAATGCAAAAGCATTGCCTGTAAATGTTTGGCGCAGGGCTTTTGGCGATGGTTCAGTAAACTCAGGCGGAGCAATGATAAATGCTGAACTGCCTATAGCCGGAACACAGGCAAAATTTTATTTCTTTGGGGGATATAACCATAAGCTTTCCAATGTGTATGCCTGGACGCGGAACTTCCCGAATAACCGCACAAAGTATCCAACCGATCTCCAGGGAAATTTAATTTTCGTTCCCAACATCATGCGAAGAGGCAGTACAGGAAATGTTTATTATAACCCGCAAGAAAATCTACACATCTCAGATGTATCTTATGCATTCGGTTTCAGCGGCGCTACACACAGCGGATGGGATTGGGACATTAGTAATACAATAGGCTACAACAACTTCCATTACTACGGTCACAAAACATTTAACGCCTCTCTGCCGGTAGCCATCCAATCTAGTAAAAATGACTTTGATGATGGTGGTTTCTCATTCCTTCAAAATACCGCTAACCTCGACCTGAACAAACGCTTTGCCAACGTTGCTCAAGGCTTAACCGTTTCCTTCGGCGGCGAATTCCGTTACGAAAATTATAAATTGTATGCGGGTGAAGTTGGTTCTTATAGTGCCGGCGGAGCCTATTTTATACTTCCGGGGTCAACGGATACCGTGTTTAAAAATTCCGGGTCGCAAGGCTACCCTGGCTACCAGCCTTCCGACGAAGTGAAAGTGCACCGCACCAATGTGGGCGGCTACTTTGACCTGGCGCTGGATGTTACCAAAGACTGGCTGATAGATGGCGCTGCACGCTTTGAAAACTATTCTGATTTCGGTTTTGTAAATACCTACAAGTTGGCCACCCGATATAAAGTAATTGATGATTTTAACCTCAGGGGTTCTGTCAGCACCGGTTTTCGTGCACCATCCTTACAACAGATCAACTTCAGTAATACCAATACAAATATTATAGCGGGCCAGCTTCAGTATGTAAAATTGTCTCCCAATACAAGTCCTATACCTACAGCGGCCGCAGTACCGCCACTAAAACCGGAACAATCTGTTAATGCC
>CAXTDO010000619.1:0-4423 GCA_964242315.1 uncultured Flavihumibacter sp. | reverse complement strand
TGATAAATGAACAGCTCGGTTAATATTATCATAATTACTAATTTACTTATAGTTTTTTTCAATACAAATTATTAATATTACGTGAGTATTAATATAATAAATTTTAACCAGATGATAAAAAACGTGTAAAAATTTGGTTTAAACTGATATAGGTAAATTAATTATGAACAAAAAAGAACTATTGAAATTAATCATTTTAAGTATTTTTACTGTTCAAAGTCTGCTCCTTCGATTTCATCTTTAAGTACCAATATCTGAGTATCAGGGAAGCATCGCGTTATCCATTTCCAATTAACCATAGTTTTTAGCTTGTTTGCCAGCAGTATCAGATCAACATCAACCACTGTCGAACATACATTATTTGGCTGAAGTTTTAGTTTAATATAATACAATACGGATTTATGGAAATTATTGATAAAAAAGACAATTCAAAAGGCAAAGTTTTAAGTCTTAAGCAGTTATGGTCACGCTATATTGCATACTGGCCTATGTTTTTAGTGTTGTTTGTTATGTCGCTGACTGGTGGCTGGCTTTATTTACGTTATACTGTTCCTCTTTACCAGGCGTCTGCCAAGATTCTAATTAAGGATGAGAAAAAAGGATCTGAAGACTCAAAGACCATGGAAGATTTCAATACACTATCATCCAAAAAGATTATTGAAAATGAAATGGAGGTGATCCAATCATCATCACTTATCAGTGATGTGGTGAAAACACTTTGTTTATATGCGCCTGTTTATGAAGAAGGCAAGATAAGGCCATTACCTGCTTACGTAGCCTCTCCGGTTAAAATAGAAATGCAAAACCTGAATAATATCAACAAATCAGGAAAGATTTATTTTAAGTATGACAATAAAAGCATGAGGGTTACTGTAAATAATAATCAGTATCCGCTTAATGCCTGGGTGAATACACAATATGGTGTTTTAAGATTCATAGCTAATCCACGTTATACAGGAGCAAAAACTAAAAACCTGTATTTTTCATTGGTGAATCCTAAAAACGTGATGGTAGACATACAAAACAGTTTAAAAGTAATTTCAGCAAGCAAGCTGTCAACTATTTTAAGCCTGGGAATACTGGATGAAGTACCTGAGCGCGGTGAAGATATTCTCAATGAGTTATTAGCTGCTTATAATAAGGCCATAGTTGATGATAAAAATATGCTGGCTGCTAATACGCTTTCTTTTGTTGAAGAGCGCCTGAGCAGTGTAGGTAAAGAACTGGCAGCTATTGAGCAGAAAGTGCAGAAGTATAAAGCAAACGAAGGGGCTATTGATATCAGTACGCAGGGCAGGCTGTTCCTTGAAAATGTTAGTTCTAACGACCAGCGTTTAGGACAGATAAATATGCAGATGGCTGTGTTGAACAAGGTAGAAGAATATGTTCACGCCAATGCCAACCAGGGCGGCATTATTCCATCAACTTTAGGTATTAACGATGAAAGTTTGTCAACATTGGTAAACAGGTTAGCCGATGCGGAAACTAAATATGAGAATTTAAAAAAGACAAACGGAGAAAATCATCCTAACATGCTGGCGCTTCAAACACAGATTGAAAAACTGAAACCCAGCATTCTTCAAAATCTGCAGAGCCAGAAGATCAGCCTCGAGGCCAGCAGATCTAACTTGTCTTCAACAAACAATCAGTATTCTTCCGTTCTTCAAACAATACCAAAGAAAGAAAGGGAACTTATAGATATCAGCCGGGAGCAGTCGCTTAAGAACGAAATTTATACCTTCTTATCTAAAAAAAGAGAAGAAACCGCACTGGCACACGCGTCAACGGTTTCTGACAGCAGGGTGGTTGATAAAGCGCAATCTTCGATACTACCGGTAAGTCCCAAGAAAAAAGTGGTGTACTTGGCTGCCTTAACAATAGCATTACTAATTGGAATCGGTGGTGTAACAGCTAAAGAAAAATTCGTAAGCACCATCTTATTCCGTAATGAAATAGAAGAACTTACATCGTTTCCTATCATCGGCGAAATTTCTACTGAGAAATCACAGGAAACAATTGTCACCGGTACAGGGAAAAGAACCTTTATTGCAGAACAATTCAGGGAGCTTAGAATTGCACTTAACTTTTTTAAAGGAAGCAGCAAGAAAAGAAAAATACTTGTTACCTCAACTATTGCCGGGGAAGGAAAAAGTTTTATTGCCACCAACCTTGCCCTCAGCTTTGCATTAACAGGAAAGAAAGTAGTATTGCTCGAACTTGATCTCAACAGGCCGAAACTAAGTATCAACCTCAATATCAATAACGATAAGGGTATCTCGGATTATCTGTTAGGTACGAAAGACCCTGAAGAAATTGTAAGGAGAACGGATACGCACGAAAATCTTTTTATTATCCCTTCAGGGCCGCTTCCTGATAATCCATCAGAACTACTGATGAATGGAAAAATTGAGGACCTGCTTGATTTCCTGAATGGTATTTTCGATTATATTATTATAGACATAGCGCCTGTTGGTCCTGTTACAGACGCTTACGTACTGTCCCCACTATGTGATGTTACCTTATACGTTATCAGACATAAGTATACGCCAAAGGTATTTGTTGAAAGATTAGACGAAAACAACAAAATTAAAAAGCTCAAAAATATAGCGCTGGTATTTAATGGCATTTTACCACGCGGTTTCGGTAAAACTAGTTATGGTTATGGTTATGGTTACGGCCATGAATACAACCAAAATGGTTATCACAGCGTAGCGAAAGAATCGGTGGCAAAGAAGTAAGCTGGTGTTAAGTCATCAAGGCATGATGTAGTCGCTATCAGCGGTCAGCTTTCAGAAGAAAACGTTTAGTGCATTGATCTACTGATAGCTGATAGCTGCCACTGAAATCTGATCTTATAATTTCGTTTAAGTTCCAATATCCCACGATAATATCATTCATATTACCGGTTAACTGTAGGTGCGATTATTAATTTAATCAAATCACTAAACGCTAATAAAATATAAAGCATGGCAGATATTTACTTAAATGCAAAATGGCATATTGTTCTAACCAAACCTGGTTGCGAAAAGAAAGTGGTCAGTTTACTTACTCGAAAAGGAATTGAGTATTACTGGCCCTTAAACACGTTTCGTTCCTATGCCAAAAACCCTGCGAAAGTACAATATGAGCCGTTGTTTAAATCTTATGTTTTTGTAAAAATTGCAGACAGTCAGGCTGAACAAGCCTTAAAAACACCCGGTGTTCTTAATTTTGTGTACTGGTTGAATAAACCCGCGATCATTAAAGATCAGGAGATTGAAACGATACGCCTTTTTTTACGCCAGTATCATTATCTCCAGATAGAAAAAACAGAAGTTAACATTACAGACAATGTTAAAAGCGAAAGAGGATCTTCCATAACCAAAGCAGGTAACGTTACCGAGATGCTTCATAATTCTACCAAAGCAATATTGCCTTCTTTGGGCTTTATTCTTATATCCCAGCTACCTGAAAATATTCATAGCGATGCACTGATTCTGAATAATATACATTATAAACCTACTGAAAAGCTGACAGTGAAAGAACAGATTTAAAAGCTTCACTGGCAAGCCTGGTAAACTGATGTTTTGTAAACATTGTGTATAACTTACACTAAGTTCGCTGATTGCTACGTAACTGAGGATAACGCAAAGTCTTTTAATTTTTGATTAGTGTATATTTGCGGAAATTTTCTACGGAAAAAATTCAGATGTTATATTAAGCAGTTGATCGTGTAAGATGTTGCCTGAGAAACCGTTTTATACGGCAACAATAAGGGATAATTAATATCGTTCTATTCAATTGTGTTTCAAATGCTGGTTCAATAATAGCGGGCAGTTACGTTAATGATCATTTAACTGTACTAATGCATGAATAAAAAAATATTAAAATGGAATTTGATTTTTCAGTACGGTTATGTTATTACTAACATAATCAACTCCATTATATTATTACCGCTTTATTTAAAACATATTGATTCAAGCACGCTTGGTATCTGGCTGGCCACTGGAAATATACTTGCCTGGATGACCCTGGCAGATCCCGGAGTAGGTGATGTTCTTCAGCAGAAAATTGCGGAACTGCGTGGTAAGAAAATGTTCCATGAAATCGGCGAAACAATCGGCTCCGGATTTATAGCGTCTGCATGTATTCTGATTCTTTCTGTTATTGTTGGATTCGTATTTTTTTTCCTGATCGGGTCTATCATCAATAAAGATGTTTCACAGTATCCCGACCTGCAGATGGCGCTGGCGCTTTCCATTATTGCAACAGGGATGTCGCTGGTTTCTTTTAGTATGTCCGGTATCAACCAGGGCATGCACAATTCGGCTCATGTTGCTATCGCATCGCTTACGGCCAACTTCCTTTTCCTCATTGTAAACCTGGTTTTTCTTTATCTCGATTATGGTGTTATGTCCATTGCCTTAGCCAACCTGGCCAGGGC